>VMCP01000108.1 GCA_008081305.1 Bacteroidota bacterium
TTGGTATACTTTTAATAGTCAAACCCGGATTAGCGGATTTCAATCCTTTAAGCTTGCTAGCTGTTGCGGCCGTTATTTGCCTATCTGTAAGAGATCTAGCAACACGAGCAATGAAAACAACTTTACCAACGCTAACAATCTCCATCTACGGTTTCGGAGCAATGGCCGCGGCAGGTCTATTGGCTATTCCATTTTATGGTGAGTTCATTTGGCCAAGTTTTGGTGAAATAAAAATATTAACGGTTGGCATAGCATCCGGCGTAACTGCGTACTACCTTCTTGTAGGTGCCACTCGTTACGGTGATGCTTCTTTGATTGCTCCTTTTAGGTATTCGAGGCTGGTATTTGCGCTATTACTGTCCATATTAATTTTGGGAGAACGTCCCGATCTAATGACATGGTTGGGAGCTCTTGTAGTTGTATTTTCTGGATATTTTATTGTTTTAAGAGAACGAGCCGTTAAAAATACCGAATAACACCTAAAGAAGCCTTAATAGGCACACTATGAGGCGCTAATTATGATTATTCGAATTTATCAAGAACGGGATAGAAAACAGGTTCTCGCGCTCTGGAAAGAATGTAATTTAATTCGCTCCAAAAATGACCCTGAAAAAGACTTGAACCGAAAACAAGGGTTTGGAGAAGATCTATTTCTAGTCTTGGAAAACAAAGAAAAGATTATAGGAACGGTAATGGGTGGTTATGATGGTCACAGAGGTATAATAAATTACTTGGGAGTAGACCCCCATTTCCGTGGAAAAGGTTTTGGGAGAATGTTGATGCAGGCCGTGGAGAAAAAATTACGAGATTTAGGTTGCCCGCAAGTAAATTTACTAGTTTGGTCAGACAACAAAGAAGTTCTCAAATTTTATAAAAAGACAAATTATATTGAGGCAAATGATATCATTTTACTCCGAAAAAGACTGGTAAAAGACGATTGAGTTTGGTTTTAAAAGTACTTCAGATCTACTGGAAACGAAAACTATGAAAAAATATATAGCTATACATACTTATCACGATAGTGACGCTAAAAAACGCTTTTGGATGGGAACAAAACACAATCAAACTACTGATATCGAGTGGGCAAAAAAATGGAATTATAAGAAAGCCCGGTGTACAGCAACCTGGGTAGGCTCAGATGATTTTTTCTTCTGTCAATGGGAGGCGGATAAATCTGAGGATATAGTGAGCGCGCTTTCTGAGCAGGGTTTTGATGAATTCATATTTACCGCAACATACGAAATAGACTTACATATTGATGTGAATAATTTAACCGGTGAGGTACCCTACAAAGCTATCCACTATTTAGATGAGGGAAGCTAATCGAAACCAAGGAAAAAATGATGTTATCAATGTTTGCACAACTGCGTTTCAAATTTATAGGCCTTTCAACGAAATAAATTTTTACTTATGCCGAAGTTAATATTCAAATTAAACGGTGTGATGCGTAGAGAGGATATGGCGACGATAAACTTCAATCATCCAGGCTAGCATTATTGCATTGAGAGTGTGCCATAAAAAGTGTGTGCCTATTGGGACGGCCTGACAGAACGGAAGATCTAAAGCCCGCATTAACATAGATATCATTAAAATAAACGCTCCTATTTTCAGGCCACGCGACACATCGGGCAACCTTTTGGAAAGCAGGGCCGCGAATAATAAAATAAGAATTAGTATCGGTGCGTAAATTCGAGTTGACCCAATAAAACTTAGAGGTGAGGTTAACCAACCCACAAGCAACGAAAAAGGTAAATATCCAATAGTGACTGCCAATGCAGTGCTTATTTTAGAACCAAAAAAGTCTTTTGTGGCGGCGAACAAATAAAGAAGCGTAAAAAATAAAATAAATACGACATCTAATGCTCCAGTCCAAGCCTGCGCAAGAGTGTGAAAAAGAAAAGAAGCGCAGCCGATCGCTCCAAGTAAATAAGCTAGAGTTCGCGATAGTCCATTTAAGCCATCTTTGCGTAAGATCCATACCGAAGCTATCAAGAAGGTAATATTGGTAGTGGCATTTAAAGGTTCAGACCAAACTGAGGCGTCAACTCTTTCGCAATATCCATCAACTGCTTCAAGCCAATTCATCAACACACTTTCTTTTGAAGCCTTGAGGCTACTTCTGTTGTGTCATCACACAGGCATATTGGACCGGCAACTCTACAAAATCTCGTTCAGTGTTTGGCATAAGAATTTGAGCTTTTTCGCGCGACAAGCGGCTGGCGTCCCAATTGCACATCATCTTCTCAGGAAAAGATGTTAAGGGTTCAAATTGAATGGGTTCCCCCGACGCACTCAAAAAAACTAAAAAAAGTGTCCACATTTATAACTCCTAACTTAGTGTGTGAAGAAATTTAGAAAATTTTTTCATCTACTTTAAAGTCATTGCCGAAGGGTAGTTTGTGAATGCACTTTCAGTAATTGGAGTAAATGTTCCAGTTTCTACTATTGCACCAGCTTCTGCTCTTATTCTTGTCAGCTCTTCGTCCTGATGGAAGCGCTTTAGATGTTCTTCTGACTCAAAATGAATAACCGTATGTAGTTTACTATCATCGTTTGCTTCAGTACCTGCAAAAATAAAAGTCATGCCATACTCTTTTAACTTATCTTCGCTGGCATGAACCATATCTTTCCAAGCTTGAAAACCTTTCGATAAACTTATTGTTGTAACCACTAGCATCCTTAAATCCTTTCAAATAAATTTGTTGAACTAAATCCTCATGAGCTAAGCTTAAAGAATGTTACAATTCAAGTTCAATAAGAACAAAATTAGATTTTGAAAACTTGTGCTCGAATATTATCAGATGTTCTGTCAGAGGGCTCATTTTAACAAATAACTTTAGCGGTATTCAGACCAAATCTTAAACCAGTTTAAAATTGAATTTTTTTCTTCAAAAGTGATACTGTACCGTTATGTCAAACAATGCTGATGCATCCTCTAAATATCAAGATAGCCTTCCAACCTCATCCGATGAGTTAATTAAACTATTAGACCTATGGAATATTCCTTATACTAGAACCGATCATGGCCCCCTAAAAACTGTGGCAGAGTCTAAAAAAATACAACACCAGTTTCTATCCTC
>VMCP01000027.1 GCA_008081305.1 Bacteroidota bacterium
GATATTGATCAACTAAGAGAACCCATAATTAAAATCTATGAATAAAATTCGCATCGCTTTCAGTAAAAAACAATGGATGCTGAGCATATCAGTGGTGCTTTTGATACTCATTGTTCTGCTTTGGAGCAAAATGAATTTTGCCGGAAAAAACCGTATCATCAACGGAATCGATATCAGTTTCCAAAGAACAAATGAAACCGAAGTCATCCTGAACAAACAAGCGGCACTTGAAATACTGCAAAGTATCATTGGAAACCCTGTTGGGCAATCCGCTTCTGAGGTCCCATTAACACAGCTAGAAATTCAATTAAAAAGCATCCCTGAAATCGAAAAAGCCGTTGCTTACATTTCTTTTAACGGGAAATTAACCCTCAAGATCACCGAAAGAACTCCCATCGCGATGGTCGTTGGTAAAGAAAATACTTTTTACATCGACTCTAATTGCATCATGTTTGAAAAACGGCCATATCAAAATCCATCGGTTATTGTATTAACTGGCAATTTCAAACAGAGATATAGAGCTGGTAAAAAATTGACGAAACGAAATACTAAAAAAGTTGCTGTATTACTTAAAGAAATTCACTCCGATCGACTTTGGAGGAGTGTATTTGAACAATGCCATGTAGATAAGTATAACCGCCTTTTATTGTATCCAAGAGCTGGAAGACATAGCATTGTTTTAAACAACGTTCAAAATATTCGTGAAAAACTCGAAAACCTACGTCTTTTCTACCGTAAAGCCTTACCAAAGGTGGGTTGGAACAAGTATAGAGAAATCGATATTTCATATAAAGATCAAATTGTCGCAAGGCAACGTGTTTCATTTAATGAACAACCTTAAAAATTAACTGTCCAAAAACCACAACACCAAAATAACATGAACACAGAACAGAATAATATTATCGCAGGATTGGATATCGGAACCACCAAGATTTGCGTAATCGTTGGCCAATTGGCCGACAATAACAAAATCAATATTCTCGGAGTCGGGAAGGCATCGAGCCAAGGGGGTGTTTCCCGAGGCATGGTTGCAAACGTGAGTAAAGTGGTAGAAGGTATTAAAGAAGCTGTTGCCCAAGCTGAAAAAGTGAGTGGTGTAAAAATCAATACCGTATATGCCGGAATTGCAGGTCACCATATCCGTAGCTTGCAGCACCGTGGTAACCTCACTCGACAGAATGGAGATGAAGAAATATTAGCTTCTGAACTTCTTAAGTTAGAAGAAGAGATGCAAAATTTGGTAATCCAACCAGGATTAGAAATCCTACACGTTTTGCCACAGGAGTACACCATTGATAACGAAAAAGGAATCCGCGACCCAGCAGGTAGAATTGGAGTACGAGTGGAATGTAATTTCCATATCATCACCGGTGAAACTTCTCGTGCTAATATCATATTACGTTCTGTTCAAAATGCAGGTTTAGGAGTGGCCGACTTGGTGGTTGAACCGGTAGCTTCTTCCACTGCTGTATTATCTCCTGAGGAAATGGAAGCAGGTGTTGTTTTGGTTGATATTGGTGGTGGCACAAGTGATGTTTGCGTATTTGAAAATGGATATATTACCCACACCGCTATCATACCGATGGGAGGAGATCGTATTACTCAGGACCTACAAGAAGCTTTTGGTATACTAAAAGAACAGGCAGAAGAGGTAAAAGTAAAATACGGTAGTTGTTACCCAACAGATTCGATGAAAAACGAAGTGGTTGTAGTTCCAGGTCTTCCTGGCCGTCAACCTAAAGAAATTAGCCTCTATGCCATTGCACAAGTTATCCGAGCGCGCATGGAGGATATCGTTCAGAAAGTAGACTTTGAAATCCAACTTAGCGGCGTTAGTGGTATGCTGAATGGAGGTATTGTACTAACGGGCGGAGGATCTGGACTTAAAGAAGTGCGTAATCTATTTTCATGGGGAACAGGATTTGACGTACACATCAACAGCCCTGGAAAGCATCTTGGAATGGGAATGATTGAAGAGGTTCGTAGCCCCATGTATTCAACCTCCATTGGATTGGTAATGAAGGGTATTGAGATTGAGCATCGCCAAGGCACAGAATGCGTACCTAATAAATTCATACAAGAAACTCCAAAACAAGAAAGCGCGGAGCAAGAGTTGGAGGAAGTATTAGATGAGTCGCAACCAGAGAAAAAAGCCAAACTTCCCAACTGGGGCAGCAAAAGATATACAGGAGTAAAATTCTTTAATGAAATCATAAATAAATATCTCGCTGATGACAGTGAAGATTTCGCATAATCAACCAAACACTAGAACAATGAATATGGAATTTCAACCAGATCAATCTTTAGAGAACATCATCAAAGTAATCGGTGTAGGTGGCGGTGGCGGAAACGCTGTCAACTATATGTTTAAACAAGGCATAGAAGGTGTAGATTTCTTCGTATGTAACACAGATATTCAAGCGCTAAGACATAGTAGTGTTCCCAATAGAATCCAACTAGGGGCTGAACTCACTTCAGGTTTAGGTGCTGGATCTTCTGCTAAATCAGGAGCGGATGCCGCTGTTGAAAGTACCGCTGACATAGAAAATATGCTATCCGATGGGACGCGTATGATCTTTATCACAGCAGGATTTGGCGGCGGAACTGGTACTGGTGCAGCACCCGTAATTGCAGAAATCGCCAAGAAAATGGGTATTCTGACCGTCGGTATTGTCACGTTACCATTTTCCGATGAGGGTCCAGACCGTCAAAAACAGGCTACGGAAGGATTGGAAAACCTAAGACCAAATGTTGATGCATTGATCACCATTTCTAACGATAGAATTGTTGATATGTATGGCGATTTAACGTTTTTAGAGGCATTTGAAAAAGCGGATGATGTTTTGTGCACGGCTGCCCGTGGAATCGCAGAAATTATTTTTAAGCCTGGACATATGAATGTCGATTTTAAAGATGTTGAAACAGCCATGCAAAACAGCGGTCGCGCGCTTATGAGTACAGGTGTTGCAGATGGTGAAAACAGAGCTCATGAAGCCGTACAAATGGCCATTAAAAGTCCTTTATTAGATAATACCAAGATCATCGGTGCAAATCATATCCTACTTAATGT
>VMCP01000270.1 GCA_008081305.1 Bacteroidota bacterium
GGAATACTGATCTCAAATTCTTTTTCAAATTCCATGATCCATTCAACCGTATCCAATGAATCAGCACCCAAATCATTGGTAAAACTAGCTTCGATAGCTACTTCTGATTCTTCTACGCCAAGCTTGTCGACGATGATACTTTTAACTTTTTGTGCAATTTCTGACATGATTCGTATTTGATTTTTGCGCTACAAAGAAACATTTTTTTCTTGATATGATTATGAAAATTTTAATTTTGAATTGAAATTGTCAATGAAAAGATACAAATCGAGCGTGACTCTTCAGGGTAATGATTTCGCTTACATTGCGATTCATTCGGCATTACCTTCTCACGAACTGAGTTGGCACATTCACAAAAAAACAGAGCTACAGTTTGTAAGAGAGCCCTCAACTATCCCGCTAACACAGGATGATACGAATGGAGTATCTTCTCATGTAGTTTTCTACTTTAAGGGATTAGGGAATATACGTCCCATGTGGTTGGTAAAAAATATTGGGAATAATGCACCCTTAATTAGGGTAAAACCAATTCCTGATTATATATTAGTGTCACAAATACACAGTGAATTTGAAAATAACGCCGATTGGGTACGCATACTCCGAGAAATACAAAAAGTAGATATGGCGTATTTATTCCCTGAACACAGAACAAAAAAAATGAAATGGGTGTTAAATTTGCCGCACCTCATACCCAGCTCTGCTGAATAAACGATGTACAAAGAGAATTTTAACAAAACAAAAATCGTTGCAACCATTGGTCCTGCGACATCTTCCAAGGAACAACTTACCAAATTAATTAAGGCTGGGGTTGATGTATGCCGCCTAAATTTTTCTCATGGGGCACACGAAATCCACGCAGATATAGCTAGCAAGATTCGTGAAATAAATGCAGAAATTGGTAGTCATACGGCTATACTTCAAGATTTACAAGGCCCAAAACTTCGTATTGGAAAGGTCGATGGAGTGATCAATCTCACTGATGGAAAGAAAATAAGGGTCACCACACAACAAAAAATATCAACCATCGATGAATTATCGGTTAGTTATCCAACCTTAGCTCAAGAAGCAAATGTGGGTGACCGTATTTTGTTAAACGACGGTAAGGTAGAACTTCAAATTTCCGAAATCATCGATAATCAAACACTAAATACAGATATCATTGTAGGAGGCCCATTGACCTCTAATAAAGGTTTCAACCTGCCTAACACCAACATTTCGGCTCCTTGCCTAACAGAAAAAGACCTAAAAGATCTTGATTTTGGCCTTGATCTTGATGTGGATTGGGTTGCTTTAAGTTTTGTACGTAGACCCGAAGATGTTATTGAATTAAAAAATATCATTTCACAAAAAGGGAAACGTGCTAAAGTAATCGCAAAAATTGAAAAGCCAGAGGCTGTAGAAAATATTGAGGAAATCGTAAAGGTAACCGATGCAATCATGGTTGCCCGCGGAGACTTGGGTGTAGAAGTCCCATTACAGCAAGTTCCTTTAATTCAGAAGAAGATTGTTGAAATCTGCATTAAAAATGCAAAGCCTGTAATCATCGCTACTCAAATGATGGAAAGTATGATTGAGGATAGTATGCCAACAAGAGCAGAGATAACCGACGTTGCAAACGCCGTAATTGATGGTGCAGATGCTGTGATGTTGAGCGCGGAAACCTCCGTTGGTAAATATCCGATACGCGTCGTGGAGATCATGAATGATATCATATCTGATATTGAAAAGGATTCAAGAGTATATTACAAAGGGGAGAAGCCCCGATCTACATCTCCTTCATTTCCAAGCGACGAGGTTTGTTTCACGGCGGTCCGAATGAGTGACCACTTGCAAGCCAAGGCTGTAGTTGCCATGACAAAAAGTGGATATACCGGTTTCAAGGTTGCCAGCTATCGACCTGAAGCCAATGTATTTATTTTCACCAATGACCCACTCTTGCTAAATACCTTAAGCTTGGTTTGGGGAGTGAGAGGTTTCCATTACGATAAGTATATCAGTACAGACCAAACCTTTGAAGATGTGGTGAACATCCTAAAATCACATGATTTTGTTGCTCCAGGTGATTACGTCATTAACTGCGCAAGTATGCCATTAAAAAAGAAACAACGGACCAACACGATTAAAGTCACGTTGGTAGATTAAGGCATTCTACCCTTTTTTCTTCTTATAAACAGGAACCGTACTACAAGGTTCTCCGTACATCAGTGATTGAACAACTGGGATTAGCAATTCAGTTATTTTTACGTAAGCAAAAGGTGGAACCTCTTTATCTGAGCAGCCTTTGATTACAACTTTTTTATCTCGAAATTCTTCAGGATCTACTTCTGAGAGCGCCCTCTCCCACTGTACAAATTCAAATTCCGCAACCGTCCCAAAGAAAACTGATTTACACACTGGCTGCAATTTTGAAGTCAACAACATATAAGCCCATGTTGGAATAATGGCATCGGCTGAACACCCTATACCTACATATTTATTATCGTATTGATCCCAATCGTGTTCTTTCACCCAAGCCCTAAAATCCTTTTCCTTGAGGATCATACCCATAAATAATTGGTCCTTTATGTCTAAATAAGATGCTTCTCCCTCAGGGAAGTAATGCTCTAAATTCAGCGTAACTAAACCGCTCTGAGCTACTTTATTTACTATTTGGTCAGACATGTTTGAAACTGATCAGCAAAATCTATTTTACGGCTTGACTAGATGAAGTTGTTTTTGACCTGGATTTTCTACCGGAGCAATTTTTAAGATATCTAAGGACTTGTGGGTAAATCGCCAAAGGGTATTATAATATTCTAACTCTGGCAGTCCCTCGATTTCTAAATTCAACCTGGAGTAGTCATCATTAGACTCCCATGTACCGTCATAGCGAGTTCCATCGGCATAAATCTCCAATGGACCTTTGTAGAAAGTTTCTTTACGCAAGTATATTTCATGTTCATCGTATGTATCCGTCAGATTAATTCCGGCAGAATCAATGGCAAGCTTGATCATGAATTTTTTATCCAAAACCAATAGAGCAAACATTTGCTCCATGTA
>VMCP01000152.1 GCA_008081305.1 Bacteroidota bacterium
TGAGGTCCAAGTCCTGCTCAAGAGAAATGGCTTCCTTGAGGTGGTTTAAATCAAAAACAGCAGGTAAGGATTGGAAAAAGTGACTTTTTTCATGGAATAACTGACGATTTGCTTTTTCGAAATACTTAAGGAAATCAGGTTTTTCTATGGTATAATTATCATCAAAGATTCCCCCACGCATGATATTGAACATGGTATTTGAAAAATGTCGAACATAGCTGGCTTTGTCCTGAGTGAGTTGTAATCCATCACTTGCCGCCACCAACTTGATTAGTTCTTGTGTTCCTTCTTCGATGGATTCGTTTACTTCAGTTAAAAGCCGTTTAGGGTCGTTGAGCCTTTTTTGTAAATCCACAATTTGATTCACAGTGTGATTAACTGTGGCTATAATCGTCCAATGTTCCTCGGAGGAAGGGCTCAGTACAATTTCTTTAGATAGGAAATAAGCACCTCTTTCCGCCCTCAAATCGGTTTCTTCTTGTGGGATTTCTCCTCTTCTGAAGTCATCAAGCTGTAAGGAAGAAATGAGTTTAGTTGAATCTTCTAATCCAATTGACCATGCAATGTTGGCTTTGAGTGCCTCACTTGGTTCGGCTCTGTCTACGATGATCGCACTCAGAGAATAAATCCCGATGTTGCCATCTTTCTCTAGCTCGCATTTACGGTAAGCATCAACTAAGTTACTTGCGCTATTCTGCAAGCCGTCTTCTACTCCGTGTGGAAGTATGTTCTGAATGCCATCTAGAATTCTAATTTCTAATTCTTGGGAAGAATGATTGCTTAGTTTGGATTTGCGAACGAAACCGAAAGCATTACTCGAATTCCATTCATAGGAAAAACTCAATCCAAGGTCTTTATTGATTTCTTCAAAAATGACCTTGTTACCGTATGCGTTCTTGTAAAGGTTTCGTTGTATTTGGTAAAGCCCTGCTTGCCTTTTTGAGAAGGGTTCCCACAAGTGAGTTTTGTCGTTTTTAGAAACCAAGAAAATTGATTTGCTCCCGGTGAATTCACTGGATTCTGTGATTTTGTCTTCTGTGTAATAGGGAAATAATGCAAAGTTGCTGTTCTTTCGACCGGCAGATAACCCCCCATTGGAAGAAATAAATAACCAATGGTTAGAGTTGCTCACGATGCTCATAAAGAACGGACGCATCCGGTCTACATAAGATATTTTGTAATAGGTTTCGTTGTTAATCCGTATTTCGCTGCCTTCAGCTTTTTCGTTTATTTTATGATATATCTGCTCTCCTTGATAAATGGTTTCTAGGTTCCTCATTTCGCTTTGCTCAAAATAATCCTTAAAAATAGACATTTCCTTCTTGTAATTATAACAATAACGAAAAATGATTTTTCGTTAAGTATATCATCTACGGAGTATTTATTTGATTTTGCATCAACAGTAGGTGATTCAATTAGTGATTTTTATAGGTACATTAATACAAATTAATGTGCATATTTTTTATCAATGTGAATCTAAATGCTTGAAAATAAAGGGCTGTGAGCTTCTTTTAAAATGGCGTTTCGGATTCAGAGAGCCACGATTTTCGATTCCTTATCGGATTGAAACCAACAATTTAAACTTATCGTAGTAAATATAATCTTAGTGCGAGGAGGTTGTTTGTTATGAAATAGGCTTGAAGATATTAAACAATATTGCTAAAGGATATTCGAAATTGAAGGGTTCAAATCAATAGACTATTCATTTAAAAATCTTGGGTTAGGGATGACGGTAGGTAAAAGCATTGATATTCATACCAGCTCCAACAGATGCAAAAAGAAGGACGTCTCTTGATTGAAATAAATGTCCTGATAGTAACTGATTTTTGATCAAATCGTAAAGCATAGGTACCGTGGCTACAGAATTATTCCCTAGTTTATCAATACTCATCGGTAAAACTTCTTCGGGGTATTCACTTTGGCCATATAATTTAAAAAGCCGCTGAATAATGGCTTCATCCATTTTGGCATTGGCCTGATGTATTAAGACTTTTGATATGTCGCTAATATCCAAACCAGATAAGTCCAAACATTTTTTCAATGCGGGCGGAACGTTACTCAATGCATAGTTGTATATCATTCGTCCGTTCATTTTCATGTAGTTATCGTTTTTTGATTCTTCGTAATAACCTTGACCCATCATCAGAAAATGCACTTCTTCATTCGTGTGCGACATACAGGTGTGTTTGATTAATCCTATTTCATCCTCGCTTTCTATTGCCTGTATTAGCGTTGCTCCCGCTCCATCACTGTATATCATTGAATCTCTATCGAACGGATCTGCAACTCTACTTAGGGTCTCACTACCTATAACCAAAATACTTTTTGCATTCCCCGTTTTGATCAATAAATCTGCCTGGATTACACCTTGTATCCAGCCGGGGCAGCCAAAAATGACATCATATGCAATACAATATGGATTTTTTATTCCGAGCTTATGCTTTACACGACTCGCAAGACTAGGCACCATATCTGGTATTGGTTCATTTGACGATACGTCTCCAAAATTGTGTGCTACAATGATATGATCTATGTATTCCTTATCAATTCCAGCTGAAAGGATGGCCTTGGAACCCGCTTCTGCAGCCATATCAGAATTGAGGATTTCCTTAGATGCGTATCTGCGTTCTTGGATTCCTGTTATGGCATGAAACTTTTCTATTATATCGGAGGTGCTGTTTTCGAATTGTTTTCCTTCGGGTGTATAAAATGAATTCTTGAGGAAATCTTTGTTTTCAATTAATTCTTCTGGGATATATGAGCCTGAACCTGTAATTACCGTTCTTAACATGATTAATGAGATGTGCCTGTAATAATACAACTCTCATTTGAATTGGTTTGATATTCAAGGTTTTTGATTAACGTTATTTCCCTCGAAAGTGAATATTTCGGAAAGTCCCAACTGAGTACATGGTGATCGATATAGCCATTTTATATCATGGTGTTGCATAGCATTGGTTTCGCCCAATGATTCATTGGAATGAATCTCTGGTTTAATATTTGAATCATAAAAAAAGCCACCCAATGGT
>VMCP01000110.1 GCA_008081305.1 Bacteroidota bacterium
TGAACGATAGTCGTCATTAGACCCAAAGGATGCCGGTCTTTGGCGTTGAGCTAGCAATTTTACCGATTTGTAAGATTAGCCGTTATCCATAAGTTCTGTGCCATTGCGTTGGCATATCCATCTTCCCAGTGAATTAACCCCAATACTCCCACGGCTCCCATTGTCCCCAAAAAAGTGACATCAGAGGTAAATTGTATTTGCTTATCTGCTTCAGTGTTGTGCCATTGGTCCACGCCACTAATCAAGTATTTCTGGGGTTCTATCGTCAGGTTTTTTTCTAAAATCAAATTACCTAAGCTCCAAGCACCTTGGATCCCATAAACCGAGACATCAGAGCGTTTAGGTGACCTTATTGTTTGTGAAAAAATTAGAGTCGGAATTAAATAAAACAGGGTTAGTGTCGATTTGACACTAAAATTTGAAATTGAAAAAACAGACTTAAAGCATTGGTATTTAATTGATTGGGTTAAGGTGTTCATGTTTACTTATTGTTAAAAAAATAAGAGTAAAAAGCCCTCAAAAAAACAGAAAAAACAAAGGCTATGTGTAATTTTGAGGACTCAAATTTATCCAAAAGATTCTATGATGACTAACGAAGCGCTGTTATCAGCCATCGAAAAACAAGCTAAATCTATTTATTCCAATTTGACCACTGATGAGTTGGTTCAAAAATCATTAGAAAGAGGTGAAGGAAAATTAACGGACCGCGGAGCCCTTGCAGCAGATACTGGTGAATTTACAGGCAGAAGTCCCAAAGATAAATTCATGGTTCAAGATGAAAAAACCAAAGACACGGTCTGGTGGGGCAATGTAAATCAACCCATTTCTCCTGAAAAATTTGATGCCTTACTTAACAAGGTGATCAAACATATAGAAGGAAAGGAGCTTTTTATACGTCATGCCAATGCTGGTGCTGATCCTAATTATCGCGTCAACATTCAGGTCATTACAGAAAGTGCCTACCAGAATCTATTTGCCAAACATTTATTTTTACGCCCTACGGCGGAAGAAGTGGCAACGCAAGAAACCGAGTGGCTCATTATTGCTTCTCCGAGTTTTAAAGCCAATGGTGTTGAAGACGGTGTAAGACAGCACAATTTTACGATTGTTGATATGTCGCGTAAAATAATCTTAATCGGCGGCAGCGGTTACACTGGGGAGATCAAAAAAGGAATCTTTGGTGTGATGAATTATATCTTACCTCAAGAGAGAAATGTACTGAGTATGCACTGTTCAGCCAATATTGGTGAATCAGGTGATACCGCTATTTTCTTTGGTTTGAGTGGAACCGGAAAAACAACCTTGAGTGCAGATCCCAAAAGAAAATTAATTGGGGATGACGAGCATGGTTGGTCAAAAAATACTGTTTTCAACTTCGAAGGTGGATGTTACGCAAAATGCGTGGATTTGACAGAAGAAAAAGAACCACAAATATGGAATGCTATCAAACATGGTGCATTAGTGGAAAATGTTCGATTCTTTGAGGATTCAGATAAGGTGAATTACGAAGACATCTCGGTTACCGAGAATACGCGCGTAGCTTACCCTATTGATTACATTGATAACATCGCGGTACCATCCATAGGTGATTCGCCTAAAAATATATTCTTTTTAACAGCAGATGCATTTGGAGTATTACCTCCAATTTCTAAGCTATCACCGGCTCAAGCCATGTATCATTTTATTAGTGGATATACGGCAAAGGTGGCAGGAACAGAAGCTGGTGTGACCGAACCACAGGCTACTTTCTCTGCATGCTTTGGACAAGCATTTTTGCCTTTGCATCCTGCCAAATACGCAGAAATGTTGGGTGAAAAACTAAAGGAGAATCCAGATATTAACGTATGGTTAGTTAACACGGGTTGGACCGGGGGTGCATACGGAGTTGGAAGTCGAATGAAGTTAAAATACACCCGAGCAATGATAACCGCGGCACTTGAGGGTAGCCTAACGGGTGATTTTACCGAACATCCCGTGTTTGGTGTTTCTATGCCGAACGATTGTCCAAACGTGCCAGCAGATTTGTTACAACCTAGAAATACATGGTCTGATAAAGATGCTTACGATGCACAATGTCATCATTTATCCAAGCTATTCAACGATAACTTTGAAAAATTTGCGGATGGTTCTAGCGATGAGATTAAATCAGCAGCACCAAAGCAATCAATAGCAATTTAAATAGTTTCATAACAGAATAATAAAAAGCCACCTATGCGGTGGCTTTTTTTATCTTTGCGGCCAATATGTATCCTTCCTCGAAAGAAATAAAACAACAGTTTTTGGATTTCTTTGCATCCAAAGGCCATAAAATCGTGCCTTCCGCACCCATTGTTGTTAAAGGTGACCCCACACTGATGTTTACCAATGCAGGAATGAACCAGTTTAAAGATTATTTCTTGGGTAACGAGGAAGCCCCAGAAAAGCGCATTGCAGACAGCCAGAAATGTTTACGTGTCAGTGGTAAGCATAACGATTTGGATGAGGTAGGACATGACCATTATCATCATACCATGTTTGAAATGCTTGGAAACTGGAGTTTTGGCAATTATTTCAAAAAAGAAGCCATACAATGGGCATGGGAGTTACTAACTGAGGTTTACGGACTTTCGAAAGAACAGTTGTATGTGAGCGTGTTTGAAGGCGATGATTCAGAGGGCTTGCCTTTTGATAAAGAGGCGTATGATATATGGAAGGAACTCATAGACGAAAGCCATATTGTTCACGGGAATAAAAAGGATAATTTTTGGGAAATGGGAGAAACGGGCCCTTGTGGTCCATGTTCGGAAATACACATTGACCTTAGATCCGAAAGCGAAAGAAAAGACGGTAAGGGTAAAGAATTGGTTAATTCCGACCATCCCGAGGTTATCGAGATTTGGAATAATGTATTCATGGAGTTTAACCGCATGGCCGATGGCAAATTGGTAAACCTCCCTCAGAAACATGTAGATACAGGAATGGGCTTTGAACGATTGGTTCGAGTGATTCAGGAAAAAAAATCCAATTATGATACGGATGTCTATT
>VMCP01000199.1 GCA_008081305.1 Bacteroidota bacterium
TTTCATGTGATGGAGGCAAGAATGAACCGCCCGCGTCCATCTTTAGGAAGTTTCTCCCTATGGCATCGGTGCGCAAGATTTCGTCTTGTACCCCGAGGCCTTCTTCGTTAGGCTCCATCAACGCAACCCCACATCCGTCTCCGAAAAGGATACAGGTAGTGCGGTCGGTATAATCTACGATCGAGCTCATCACATCTGAACCTACGACCAATACTTTCTTGTATTTGCCAGATTCGATGTAGGCAGCCGCATTACTAACGGCATATAGGAATGATGAACAGGCGGCTTGTAGGTCGAAGGCGTATGCGTTAGTGGCGCCTATTTCTTGCGCGATATAAGCACTAGTAATGGCCACGGGCATATCTGGAGTAACAGAGGCTAGGATGACTAGATCAACATCGTCTACACGCACACCGTATTCAGCCTTCATAGCTTCTACAGCTTTAATAGCGAGGTAGGAAGCACCCATGCCTTCTTCTGGCTTAAGAATGCGTCTTTCTTTGATTCCGGTTCTCGTGGTGATCCACTCGTCGTTGGTCTCCACCATGGTTTCCAACTCTGCGTTGGTCAACACATATTCCGGAACGTATCCGCCGATTGCGGTGATTGCTGCTTTCATAGCTTTGTTGTTGTGGGGGCTAAAATAGGCCCCTTGATTTTTCTAGAGGTGCCCAAAAAAGAAAAAGTAGCCCTAAAAAAGGCTACTTTTTTAACAATCAATGCGTTAAACGGAGGGCTTACGCCTTTTCCATTACCACTTTACCCTTGTAGTAAAGTTTTCCTTCGTGCCAGTGTGCACGGTGGTAAAGGTGAGCCTCACCGGTGGTTGGGCAGATAGCCAATTGCTGATCAGCCGCTTTGTAGTGCGTTCTACGCTTGTCTCTTCTTGTGCTAGACTGTCTGCGCTTAGGATGTGCCATTTTTCAATTCGTTATTTATTCAACAAGTCTTTTAGTTGGTCCCAACGTGGGTCCGTATCCGTTTCAGTTTCTTCGTCTTCGTCCTCCAAGTAATCCTCGATACCGTTGCCGGCATTCGGTCCATATAGCTTTGCTGGAATACTCAACACCACTAGTTCGTACACCATTTGTGCGATGTTGAACTGGTGCTCACCATGGGGTAAAATCAACAACTCCTCATTTTCGTCGTTGTAGGCATCACCAAACTTCACCTGAACATCAAAAGCATTATCTAATGCCTGCTCGAAGGGCTCGTTGGTCACGTCGCAAGGTGCTTGGATGCTGCCTGAAAAATTCAAGCTGAGGTCCAAAACAGTCTCGCTTTTTACCATTTCCATCGTGACTTTTCCACGCAATTGTGAATAATCGTCATACTCGAAAAGTTCAAAGAACGAATCATTCAGATTAAACTCAAAGACGTGTGCCCCGTTGGACAAGCCGATAAAGGCGATATCAAAGTCCTTCGTTTTCACTACTTCAATTATCTCTGAATGAGCGTGCAAAGATATTCAAATTGTTGAAAACTTCTAATTCTTCTCTTTTTGTTTTTTGAGAGGATTTGCGGTCATCTCATCGTATTGAATTTGAGCTTGAACCGTTTCTATAGCGGTGAAGATGGCGTGCTGGAATGAGGCGTGGTCAGCCTTGCCTTGTCCGGCAATGTGCATAGCTGTTCCATGATCCGGAGAAGTTCGGACTACGCTGAGCCCTGCGGTACAATTGGTCCCAGTTCCCATAGCTAAACTTTTGAACGGAATCAACACCTGATCATGGTACATGCCCAACACTGCATCGAAGCGCTCTTCATGGCCTTGCCCAAAGAAGCCGTCGGCAGGGTAAGGTCCTTTTACAATGGCGCCTAGTTTTTGACTGTTTGCAATGGCTGGAGCTATAATTTCCGCCTCTTCGCTGCCAATGGTTCCCATCTCGCCAGCATGCGGATTCAAGCCTAGCACCGCGATGGTCGGCTTAATTTTTCCAAAATCGCGTTTCAAACTCTGGGCCAATAACGCAATGCTCTTTTCGATCTTTTCCTGGGTCAATGATGCGGCAACATCTTTAATGGGCACGTGTCCCGTAACAGTGGCTACTCGAACATAATCCGAGGAGAGGATCATCAACACTTCGTTGCCAAAGGCCTCTGCCAAATAACCGGTATGTCCTCGGAAGCCTTCGTGTTGCTCCGCGATGTTGTGCTTATTAATGGGTGCCGTTACAATAGCGCGTATTTGTCCAGCTTTGGCGGCTTCAATAGCAGCATCAATACTCTTCAGCGCATATTCGCCGCTCACATCTGTCGGAACACCTAATTCGAGTTCCACATTGTCCTCCCAAACAGAAACGAGGTTGTTTTTGCCCTCTTTGATTTGGTCGATTGAATCTACAACGTTGAAGTTGAAATCACGTTTATCAATAGCGTTGCGGTGGTAGGAGGCCAGTTTACTTGAGGCGAAGACAACAGGTGTGCATAGCTCAGCCACTCGTTCGTCTTCCAAGGCTTTAATGATGATCTCCATGCCTATACCGTTGAGATCACCACAGGTAATCCCCACTACAGGTTTGGTCAACACATCTGCACCTTCCCATTCCACTTCGGGAGTATCGAAGTTCATATCATACAGATCCGCTTGCGCATCAAGGTTTTCCTTGAGTTCTTCGGCTACAGGCTGTGCTTTGACGACTTTCGCCGGCTTTTTATTTCTGCCGCGTCCCTCTCTGCCGCGTCCTCCTTGCTTTGGCTTACGAGGTTCTTGGCCTTCATTGGCCTCACCTTGTGCCTGCTCTTGTCCTTCGCCTTTTGGCTTGCGGTTTCTATTGCGGTTGCGTCCGCCTCGATTGCGTCTACGGCGATCTCCTCCCTTATTTTCACCGTTGCCGGCGTTGTTGTTTGGATTGTTGTTTTGTGAGTCGCTCATTAGACAGGTTTTTTGCTGAGGAAGTCAAATAATAATCGGACACCTACACCTGTACCGCCTTCCACGCGATAGCCGATGCGTTTTTTCAAGAAAGCAGGTCCGGCGATGTCCAAGTGAATGTACGGATAATCAGTGAAG
>VMCP01000082.1 GCA_008081305.1 Bacteroidota bacterium
CCATGATAAAAATATCTAATCCCTCGGTTTCATGATCACCGAGATAAACTTCAACTTTTTTCATCACTTCGCGATCGTGAGCGCGATTCTCGTCTAACCAAAAAACCGCTGGAACCTTGGTCGCTTTCGCGCGGCGAACAGCGAGCCCAACCCAGTCACGAATGGGTGCGTCCTTTGTTTGGCACATTCTGAATATATCACCGGCTTCAACATGTTGCTCCAATATTACTTTTCCATCTACAACTACCTGAACAGTACCTGCTTCGCTTAATTGGAATGTTTTATCATGTGATCCATATTCTTCTGCCTTTTTAGCCATTAATCCTACATTACTTACAGATCCCATGGTTGTAGGATCAAGCGCTCCGTTTTCTTTACAGAAATCGATGGTTGCTTGATATACGCCGCTGTAACTGCGGTCTGGAATGATGGCTTTGGTATCTTGAGACTTGCCTTCTTTGTTCCACATCTGTCCGCTATTACGGATCATAGCTGGCATGGAAGCATCAATGATGACATCGGAAGGAACGTGAAGATTGGTGATTCCCTTGTCTGAATTTACCATTGCCAATGCAGGACCTTGGGCAATCGTGTCTTTCAATGCATTTTCGATTTTCTCCTTTTTATCGGATGGTAATTTTTCAATCTTGTTGAAGATGTCTCCTAATCCATTATTAGCATCTGCCTCGATGGATTTTAAATCATCTGAATATTCATTAAAAACATCCTCAAAGAACACTTCTACGGCTGCTCCAAAAATGATAGGATCACTCACCTTCATCATGGTGGCTTTCATATGGAGGCTGAAGAGTACTCCCTTGTTTTTAGCGTCTTTTACCTGCTCGGAAAGGAATGATTTGAGCGCTTTCATGCTCATTTTCGATGCATCAATGATTTCTCCTGCTTCGAGTTTTAACCCACTTTTTAAGGTTGTGGAATTACCTGCCGTGTCCATGAACACAATACTGGCTTCACACTTATTTTCGATGGTGTTACTCACTTCAGAACCGTAAAAGTCACCTTCTGACATGGAGGAAACATGGCTTTTACTATCCGCTGACCATGCACCCATGCTATGTGGGTGTTTTCTTGCGTATTGTTTCACAGCTCCAGGGGCTCTTCTGTCGCTATTCCCCTCCCTAAGTACAGGGTTTACAGCAGAACCTTTGACACGATCGTACCTTGCTTTGATGTCTTTTTCCTCATCCGTTTGGGCATCGGATGGATAATCAGGTAGGGCATAACCCTTTTCTTGCAATTCTTTAATTGCCGCCTTTAACTGAGGGATAGAAGCGCTAATGTTAGGAAGCTTAATGATGTTAGCCTCTGGTGTTTTTGCTAGTTCTCCCAATTCCTGTAGTGCATCATTTACACGTTGACCCTCAGTAAGAAAATCTGGAAACTGAGATAAAATGCGCCCTGATAAGGAAATATCTCTTGTTTCTATCTCAACTCTAGCTTCAGAAACAAAGCGTTTTACAATGGGTAAAAAACTATGTGTTGCTAATGCTGGGGCTTCGTCTGTTAGGGTATAAATGATTTTTGACATAATGGTTTGTGAATAGAACCGCAAAGATACCAAATTCAAACGGATTGAAATATGACACTTGTTACTTAAGTAAGCGGTTGGAAGGGTGGAATATTATACTTCTCTGAAGGTTTAGCACTCGACCATTTTTGTTTGATTTGCTTGGATATTTCTGCCAGTAATTTCTGTTTTACGAAGTGTTTGTGCACAATCATTCCCACGGATCGAGAGGGTTCGGGTGATTGGAAGCGCCGGATTCTTCGTCTTTCTTCTTCTGGGAACTCTTCTGTGGCCTGTAGAGGTAATAAAGTGACTCCTTCGTTCATTTTTACAAAACGAATAAGGCTGTCTACCGATCCTGCACGAAATTTAAAATTCATTCTGTTACTGCTTGTGCTCTTGTCTAAATCACAGATTTGAATCACCTGTTGACTGAGGCAATGCCCTTCCTCCATTAACCACAACCGGTCGATATCAATATCCGATAAGCTCGGTGATTCAGGCAGTCTCTTATTAGAACAATCGTATAACACAAAAGGCTCCTGGTATAATGGAATTTCAATTAAATCAGAATCCAAAATGGGAAGGGCCAATATGCCAATATCTAATTCTCGTTTTTTAAGCGATTCAACAATACTTTTGGTAGGTGTCTCTGAAACGGAGAAGTGCAGATCAGGTAACTGTTTTGCAAAATTGTTCAAGAACCCTGGAAGTATGTATGGTGCGATGGTAGGTATAACGCCGATGGAAACATCACCTTTTAATTCTCCTTTAAGAGAATCTCTAAGCTCAGCTAAGGTCTCTACCTCTTTTTTTATAATTCTTAGTTGTTGAATCAGTATCTCACCTTCCTTGGTGACTTTCACCGGTTTGAAGTGTCGATCGAAAATTGAAATACCCACTTCTTTTTCAAATCGACCAATCATGGTACTCAAGGTAGATTGGGTGACATGACAAGACTCCGAGGCATCTAGAAAGTTGCCCATGTCCTTTACCGCTAGGATATAATCTATTTGCTGAAAATTCATAACATCTACAGAGTAA
Organism: Bacteroidota bacterium; assembly: GCA_008081305.1. Classification (GTDB taxonomy): domain Bacteria; phylum Bacteroidota; class Bacteroidia; order NS11-12g; family UBA955; genus VMCP01. Next base: position 2,573 of record VMCP01000082.1, read on the forward strand.
ATATTAATATCTAAAATATCGTTTTTATAGAACAAATGTCGCTTCTAATTTTGATACTCACAAAACTGAAATCAATGAAGAAAAATATGAAGTACACAACATTAGGTTTAAGCGTTTTAGCGATGGCTACGGCGTTTGGACAGCACGACATGTCCTCTAGTGGTGGGAAATGTCCCTTTCACTATGATGTGCAGCAAGAGGGTTCAGGTAGTAGTGAAACGGCTAGTACCCAATCTAAGTTTAGCGATTCACGTATCCCTGGTAAACGCAGCATGGGAAAGGCCAAAACCAATAAAGATTGGTGGCCAAATCAATTAGATCTTAGCGTTTTACGTCAGAATTCTGAAAAAGCCAATCCCATGGGGGATACTTACGATTACCGAAAGGCTTTTTCATCATTGGATTACGATGCTTTAAAGAGCGATATCAATAAGGTT
>VMCP01000244.1 GCA_008081305.1 Bacteroidota bacterium
CTTTCCTCCGTCAAACTGATAACGGGTATTTTCCGTTGCGTTTGGATCATGAGAACTCACATTGGTTCCATCGTAGACATCGGTATTTCCGGTTGGTACTTTCGTAGATAAACGCTTAGAAATAGCAAACGAAGGAGCCATTCCAACGTTGAGATAATATTTTAGTTTACCCACTTGGTTCGATTTTAATTTAATGCTTATCGGTATTTGTAAGTATTGGACACGGTAATCAAATCCAACCCCCTCGTAACTCTCGGTGGTATCCGATACGGTGCGTTGTATCTTACCTTCGTGCTTAAGAATGGCTGGTGCAGTAGAAATCAATAAGTCTGCTGCTAAATAGTAATTATCGGATGAAGTAAACTTGTAATCAGCGGTTAGGCCATAGGTAAATCCTAAACCTAATCCATCGTTTTTCATTACATCGCCCTCTGTAACTTTCAACCAGGAAAAATTTGGGCTAATTTTGAATCCGAAATTTAGTTTATCAGTAGATACTTGAGCGTTTACCTGACTTCCTGTAAAAAAGAAAAGTCCTACGGCGGTTAAGAAGCTGATTTTCTTCATTGCGTTATACATTATATCTATGCAAAAAAACGATTTTTTTACTAAACCACTGTGGGCGCTATTCTTGATCCTTATGGGTTTTTGCACATCTTGCGACGAACAAGATGGAAAGCCCGTTGAAATACCCATGATAGACTTCACCACTACTTTAGATAGCCTTTCCACTCAGCGCGTGGAAGCACAAGACCTACAGCGAATTAAAAAGCAATATGGGAGGTTTTTTGATATTTGGTTTTCTGAAATAATGGACTATTCCAAGTTTCGGGGTTATCCTGACTCTATCATAGGGCAACGCTTTTCGTATTGGGTTCAAACAAATAAGCAAGTGTTTTTATGGATCAAGGAGCATTATGAAAAAAACACCAGCTGGAGAACAGATTTAAATACAATGTGGGGAAAGCTGAGTTATCGACTTCCTAAAACACCTCAACCTACTATAGTATCGTACTTTTCACAATTTTCAAACTTCAATACGTTTGTTGATAGTTCTAAAAGCCAAGGATTGATTCTTGGTTTCAGTAAGGAAATGTTCATGAATGATACGTTTCCCTTGTATGCTATGTTGGATGTACCTGGTTTTTACAACAGGTATAACAACACAGAACAGATCCCTACCATGTTGATTTGGAATTACCTGAAAAGTCAGTACGAGTCGAAACATAATCCCAAAAATATGCTAGAACAAGCCGTATTTGAAGGGAAAATATGGGCTCTAATATTAGACATGCAGGATGGTAATGATGGATTTATCAATCTAGGATATACTGAAGAAGAGTGGGCCATGATGGAACGAGATCAAGGTCAAATGTGGAAATTGTTTTTGGAGCAGAAAGCCCTCTATTCCAATGATTTTAATGTTTATCGTAGATATTTCGTTTACGGTGATAAAACCTTCGGTCCTGGTATTCCACCGGAATGTCCGCCCATGATAGGCTCTTTTGTCGGCACCAAAATTGTTCAGCGATATCTACAAGAAGTTGATGTAACTTGGGAAGAACTATTTGACGAGCATGACGCAAACAAGATTTTAAGACTTTCTGGATATAATCCAGTGAAATAATGATCATATGAATAAGGAAATCAAATCATTTCTTGATGAACGATTGAAAACCAATCATTTTATCCAGCACATGGGCCTCGTTTTGGAAGATGTAGATACGGGAACCGCAGAAATGAGCATTAATGTTGAGGAACACCATCTTCAACAAAATGGTTTTTTGCATGGAGGAGTAACCGCAACATTGTGCGATGTTACCACCGGTATTGCGGCATATACAACCGTGAAAAAGGAAAAGAATGTAGTAACCGCGGATCTGAAAGTGAGTTACCTCAACCCAAGCACCTCAAAAACAGTAAAAGCGGTAGGCAAAGTGCGAAAAGCAGGCAATTTCTTGATCTATTGCGATTGTGATGTCTTTGATGTTATGAATGATGGAGAGTTGATATTGATTGCTACAGCAACCGCGATTATGGCGTCAGTAGATATTCCGACTAACAAATAGTACTCCGATGAAGTATAGAAAAACACTTTATGAAAACTACCATACGACCCAAAGCGGTCGTGCTTCTTTGACGGATGCCAAATCACTTTTTTTGAGGGAAAAAGTCCGATTTTCAAAGGAGATTTTACCAGAGCTGCCAAAGGATAAGAGTGCTAAAATCTTTGACTTTGGATGTGGAAGCGGCAGTATGCTATCGGTTTGTCAGGATAATGGTTATGAGCAGTCCACAGGTATGGACTTATCCCAAGAACAAGTGGATATGGCCAAAGATTTTGGAGTAAAAGGCGTTGAACATGGAGACGCCTTGGTGTATCTAAAAGAAACAACGGAGAAATACGATGTGATTCTTGGAATGGATATCATTGAGCATTTCACAAAAGATGAACTGGTTGAATTATTGATCGCGCTCAGAAGATGCCTTACACCAAATGGGAGATTAATCATACGCACACCCAATTTAGATGCTCCATTTGCCACTGTTTTTGCAAATGGTGATTTTACGCACGAGAATTATATGAATGTCTCTTCTGCCCAACAGGTAATGATGGCCTGTGGCTTTCAAAAAGTAAGTGTTAATGCCTCGGATATGTCCATTGATAATCCCTTAAAGGAATTGATCCGAAGATTCGCTTTTTGGGAATTAAAAATTCTCTACAAATGGCAATTATTCGCTACCGGTAGAAGCACCCGAGATGTGCTTTTTTCTCCCAACATGATTATCATTGCTCAAAATGGATAGTAAAAAAGTAGCCCTCATTACCGGGGCCACATCCGGTATAGGAAAAGCAACAGCAGAAAGATTGTACAATCTCGGATATGCACTCATAATCACGGGTCGCAGAGAGGAACGATTGAAACAATGGGCCGAGGGCAAGCAAAACGTAGACTGCCTGAAATTCGACGTTAGAAACGAGGTAGAGGTAAATC
>VMCP01000078.1 GCA_008081305.1 Bacteroidota bacterium
TTATCGCCAAGAACTCTGGAACATCATTCAAGTCATCAATGGTTTTCGAGGATAATTTCACGTCATGGCCTTCGTACTCTAAATGAAATGCTGGATTATTCACATCATCTGTTTTGGAAATCAGTTTAAACCCATTTCTCAACAACGAATCAACCGTACGCTGATTACACGCTGTTTTTTCAGTACCCGCTGAATAAACCGTTATGGGCAAGTTTAACTTCTGAGATAACACAGACATCCAAGCTTGAGAAAACTGACTTCGGCGGGAATTGTGCGTGCAGATAAAACAAACATGGCTCTGAGTATTATGCTTTAAATCGGCGTTTATCGCATCGATCATTTGTTGAATTGATTGAATTCTATCCATACTAATTACTTTTCTTGGCCTTGATAAATCTAGAAACGATAGCCGTTGTGATGACACCTATTACTGGAGCAAAAACTACACTTTGAATCAGGTAATTCTGAAAATTGAAATAAGCCTTCGCGTCCTTTAATGTCATTAATTCATTATCAACCGAATACTTGATTACGTTTTCAAAAAAATGAGGTGTGATATAATCCAAGGTGATCCATTGATTGAATGGGACAAGAATCGTCACGAATAAGGTCATGATCAACCCAGAGATGAAGGATTGTTTATACGTGATCTCTCCTTTGTAGTATATATCCCGCTTCTCACGCAGAAAAAACACATAGACTAAAATGGCTGGTATCGCAATCAGATTGGTCAGATAAGGGTGTAAATCGATATGACTATCGTGTAACCCAAAGGCGCGTTCCAATGCCATCCATAACAGACCCATACCTGTAAAAATAAGGGCCCATTTAATTTCTATACCTCGAGATTTCACACTCCAAAAATAAAAGAAAAAGCCGCTTGAATAGCGACTTTTTTCTTCTTTATATAAAGTTAACTAAAGATTATTTAGATGCGTACTTCACATCAAAACGATCTAAATTCATCACTTTGTTCCATGCCGCAATGAAATCTTTTATGAATTTCTTTTTGGAATCTGCTTGAGCATATACTTCGGCGATTGCCCTCAATTCACTGTTAGAACCAAAGATCAAATCTGCACGCGTTGCGGTCCACATCTCTTCACCGGTTTTACGGTTTGTAGCAGTGAAAGTGGATTTGTACTCGTCGTTGGCTTTCCACTTAACGTCCATATCGAGAAGGTTCACAAAAAAGTCATTGGTTAACACACCTTCTTTATCCGTGAAAACACCGTGGTTTGAACCATCGTAGTTTGCACCCAATGCACGCATACCACCCACAAGAACCGTCATTTCCGGAACGGTCAAGGTTAGTAACTGAGCTTTATCGATCAACAATTCCTCAGTCGTTAGGGTGTAATCCGTTTTTTGATAGTTCCTAAAACCGTCTGCCATGGGCTCTAATACAGCCATACTATTCACATCAGTTTGTTCTTGGCTCGCGTCCATACGACCTGCGGTAAACGGCACACCGAAATCGAAACCAGCGGCAGCAATCGATCTTTCTAAAGCTGCATTTCCTCCGAGGACAATTAAATCAGCAATGGAAATTTTCTTGTTCTCTTTTTTGTGGGACTTATTAAAACCAGCTTGAATTTTCTCGTAAACGGCAAGTACCTTACTCAGTTGCTTAGGATTATTCACCTCCCAGTTTCTCATAGGCTCCAAACGTATTCTTGCTCCATTAGCTCCTCCTCTATTATCAGAACCTCTAAAGGTAGAAGCAGATGCCCAGGCAGTGCTCACTAACTCCTCCGTGCTTAAGCCTGATGAAAGAATTTCAGACTTCAATTGATCGATATCGGCTTGATCAACCAATACATGGTCCACTGTTGGAATAGGGTCTTGCCAAATGAAATCTTCTTTGGGTACTTCAGGACCTAGATACGTTGAACTTGGACCCATATCTCTGTGTGTTAGTTTAAACCAAGCACGACCAAACGCTTTGGTAAATTCTTCGGGGTTTTCCATGAAACGACGAGAAATCTTCTCGTATGCTGGATCAAACCTCATAGATAAATCCGTTGTCAACATGGTTGGCTTAAGTTTTTTATTTTTATCGAATGCGTGAGGAACTTCAACCTTTGAGTTTTTTGCAACCCACTGATGTGCACCTGCTGGACTTTTGGTCAACTCCCACTCTTCATTGAAAAGTGCCTTGAAGAAACCATGACCCCATTTAGTGGGTGTAGATGTCCAAGTTACTTCCAAACCTGAAGTAATGGCATCTTCACCTTTACCGCTTTTGTATTGGGAAGTCCATCCAAATCCTTGCTCTTCAATAGATGCTGCCTCCGGTTCTGGACCCACGTTACTTGCAGGACCGGCACCATGTGTTTTTCCGAATGTGTGTCCACCAGCTATCAATGCAACGGTTTCCTCATCATTCATACCCATACGACCAAATGTTTCACGAATGTCTTTTGCCGCAGCCACTGGGTCGGGTTTTCCGTTCGGTCCTTCAGGGTTAACATAAATCAAGCCCATCTGTACGGCTGCCAATGGATTCTCTAGTTCTCTATCGCCTTTGTAACGCTTATCTTCAAGCCATTTTGATTCAGGGCCCCAATAAACATTACTTGCCGGCTCCCATACATCTTCACGACCTGCACTAAATCCGATAGTAGGGAAACCCATATTCTCAAGCGCAACATTTCCAGCTAACACCATCAAGTCTGCCCATGAGATTTTGCTTCCATATTTCTGCTTGATCGGCCACATCAAACGACGAGCCTTGTCTAAGTTGGCATTATCCGGCCAACTATTTATAGGTGCAAATCGTTGTTGACCTTCTCTTGATCCGCCTCTTCCATCGCCTGTACGGTACGTTCCTGCACTGTGCCAAGCCATGCGAATGAACAAAGGACCATAATTCCCAAAGTCAGCAGGCCACCAGTCTTGAGATTCGGTTAAAACCTTATTGATATCGCTCTTCAAAGCGTCGTAATCCAATGATGAAAAAGCCTTTCGGTAATCGTAAGTATCCCCCATGGGA
>VMCP01000238.1 GCA_008081305.1 Bacteroidota bacterium
GTTGATACTTCAAAATACGCGGATCGCAGTATCGTAAATCCAAAACGACTCCCCTACCAAAGACAGGTTGATATCTGTCAACGATGTCATTTACAAGGTAATAATGTTTTAAAAGAAGGTAAATCATTCACCGATTTTCGCCCAGGCATGAAGCTCAGCGATGTATTCGAAATATACATGCCCAAATACGAGAATGAAGATTATTTTGTCATGGCGGGGCATGCCGAACGATTCCAGAAAAGTGAATGTTTTATTCACTCTAATCCAAAAAACACTGAGAAATATAATCCAAAAATCAACTTTACCTGTATCAACTGCCACAACCCACATATAAGCGTTAATGCAACCCAATCTGAAATATTCAATAATACGTGTATCAATTGCCATCAGGAGGGGTCTGTGAAATCCAAATATACCGGCTGTTCCATAAAAGAAAACACCAATAATTGTGTGTCCTGTCATATGCCAGCAAGTAGCGCGGAGGATATACCTCACGTCATGGTACATGATCATAAGATTCAACGACCAACATCCAAATCGATTGATATCGAATCTACCAAAGGTAAACTACTCGGTTTGTATGCGGTCAACAACCCCAATCCAAGCAACAAGAGTCTCGTCAAAGCTTATTTGAGCTACTTTGAAAAATTCAATCCAAATCCTCTATTTCTAAAAAAGGCGGATGAGCTTCTACACGATGAATCCAACCGCGAGGGTGAAATACATTTGTATTACATCAAAGGTGAGTTTACAGAAATCACCAAAATCGCCAAAAACATCTCAGCCAAATCCTGTGATGAATGGACGGCTTACCGAATTGCAAAGAGTTTAGACCGAACAGGTCAATTAAATCAAAGCATTTCATGGTATAAAAGGTGTTTTGATTTAAAACCATTGGACGTAGACTTTACTGCAGAATATTCAAACGCGCTGATTCGCTTAAAGAGGACGGAGGAGGCTAAGGTGATTCTAAAAAAACAGTATAATAGGGCTAGAAAACATCCCCTGACCCTTCTAAACTTAGGTAGTATATACTTTTTAGAAAAAGAATACGCAAAAGCCAAACAGATGTTTCAGAAGACCTTGGCCTTAAATCCAAGAGATAAACGAGCACATTTATATTTGGCAGAATTATACGAATTGGTTGGAGAACTCAAATTGAGAGACTATCACCTTGAGAAAAGTAGATAGTCTACAGACATAATCTGCCCTTTTTTTATGAAATTTGAATATGCTTGATAAGTTTGGAATCGCACAGGTTATTGCCAAGGAACTAAAAGATGGTTACTACGTTAATTTAGGTATTGGTATTCCCACCCTGGTTGCGAATTACATACCCGAGGGGATGGAAGTCGTTCTTCAAAGTGAGAACGGTTTGTTAGGTATGGGACCTTTCCCTTTTGAAGGGGATGAAGATCCGGATCTTATTAATGCTGGTAAACAAACCATCACCAAAGTACCTGGATCTGCAATCTTCGACGGAGCTACTAGTTTTGGTATGATTCGAGCCGGGAAGGTTGATTTAACAGTTCTTGGAGCAATGGAGGTTAGCGATAACGGTGATATCGCCAATTGGAAAATCCCAGGAAAAATGGTTAAGGGAATGGGTGGTGCAATGGATTTGGTCGCTTCGGCCAAGAATATCATTGTGGCCATGCAGCATACCAATAAAAAGGGAGAGAGTAAACTATTGGGGGAATGTACATTACCGATTACCGGACTAAAGTGTGTTAAAAAAGTGGTTACAGAACTCGGAGTATTTGAAATCACTGAAAGAGGTTTTGAACTAAAAGAAATTGCTCCTGGTGTAACAACCGAAGAAGTTCGTAATAAAACCGAAGGTAGATTGGTAATAGAAGGAGAAATTCCGGAAATCACCCTCTAACATCAACACATTGGTTTACGACCAAACCAACGGTATCTATTTCTCGCTATATAACGATACATTTTATCTCTCAAAGACTTAGGAATAACTCTAGCGACTGAAAATAATCGATAGAAACCTCCTAGTTTACTTGCGATTACTACTATAGCATCGGATTCAATATAATAGTTGCCGTTACTTTCAACCACCACAGAATCTAACATGGGTTGATTAGCCCGAAACTCGGAGAATAATTGGATAAACTCCTTCTCAGAAAGGGCTTCACATTGGATTTTATTATGTTTCGGTGATTTACGAATCCATGAAATGGCTGCATTACACAAGTTACATGTTCCATCGTAATACACTACCATTGTACGTATCGCTAATTTGAGATAAAATCCTTTGGTAGAAACAACAATCCTTTACCATCTAATTCAATATCGTCCACATGTGCTGCAATTTGAGGTTCATCCATTTTGATATGCATATGCATGTTGGTGCTATGATGGGTAAATATTCGGTGATGTTTGGGGGAATAAAATCCTAGGATCCTACCAGTAGCATCCTTTTTCGTACCATGCACTCCAGAGGTTACGTGCTTTTCATGGGTGTGCTCCAAATCTCCATCCTTCCAATTTATCACATGCCAAGATATCTGTTTAAACATACCAGTAACCATAAACGGGAAAGCTTCTTCAGTATCGATCCCTCTCTTGCTTGCCTGTTCTTCAATAAAGTCCTGGAGGTCCTCTTCTGATTTGATTCTGGTTGGTATGCCTTCATTATCCCATTCTTTTACTGAAGTCCCAACAAAAAGTGCCGCTTTGTATTTAAAGGATTCATTCACCTTTACTTGTTCACCATTCTGCTTGGAGATGTATGGTTCTCCATTGATGATCATGATTTCACCTTTTAAATTTTCAAGAGCACCAATTCCGTAATAATGTTCTCTTCCCTCAAGTTCTCTTAGGTCAAACTTGGCACTTACGTCTCCATGATGCATAAAGTTTTTCAATGCCCCGTATATATCTAAGGGCGGTACATTCACAAATGAGAGTAACAATAAGGAAACGCTGGCGAAGATGATAGACGATTTAAGTTTCATTAGTTGATAATTAATTTATG
>VMCP01000180.1 GCA_008081305.1 Bacteroidota bacterium
ATCTCTGTATGCCCTTGACAAGGCATGAAAATCTGTAACCGATAAAGCCTCCGCACGCAACGTTTTCCACTCCTCCGGTAGTTGAAATTTTGGATATTGCATTATCATGCTTTTTAAGGAGTTAGATAATGTTTTTCGCCGTTGTGAAAACGCTTGTTTAACGACTTGACGTAAAAACTTCCACTCGGGTAGATCCTCATAATGGGTCCGCTTGGCAATCATGACCGCGCTATCTACCGAGGGCGGAGGAATGAAACTTTCTGGCGGCACCAAAAAGGACACCTCGCAATCAAAATAAGACTGTAGTAAAACACTCGTTACACCATAGGTTTTGTTGCCATGTACAGCGCAAAATCGTTCAGCAACTTCCTTTTGAAACATCCCAGCAAACAGCACAACATTCCAATTTTCTTCAAGAATTTTGAAAGCTATTTGGGTAGATATATTGTAAGGGTAATTCCCAATTACAGCGATTTTCTTCCCTTCAAATTGAGAAACATCCAATTGTAAAAAATCACCCTCCCATAGATTCAGTCCCTGTGCCCAATCGGCGGATTTCAGATAGGTAACAGACTCTGAATCCAACTCCACACATAATAATTTATCTCCCCAGTACTTATATAAATGCTCGGTTAACACACCTGTACCGGGTCCAATTTCTATGACTTGATCCAAGTCTTCCCCCTCAATAAGTTCAGCTGTGCTGATTGCCACATTTTCATCGTTTAGAAAATGCTGACCAAGGTGCTTTTTCGCCTCAATACCTGAATGGCTACCTCTATGTTTTACTTTCCCCAATGAATTAAATAATATTTCTTTACCGTTTCTTTCAAAGCAGCAAGGTTGTAATTATCAGAGGATTCTGCAACGTCAGAAACACTCCCGTTTTTTCTTAAAATCCGAATCCCCCCTCCTTCCGTTTTGTAGGCATGATTTTCTAAGATTCCTGTTTTCACAAAGTAGTTGAGTGCCTCACTTTCTGAAACATTAAATTTCTGCATGGCTTTTTCAGTAGCTTCAGCCACCAAATTAGGACTCGTTTCCATATTGGAGATAAACACTTTCGGTAATTTACGGTATAGCAATCGCTTACATAGAGTTGACAGAATGGGATCGGTATGAAATTGCCATTGCTTTACACTTGCCATGATATCAATGTCATCTAGTGCCAAAAACAAGTCTAAAGCCTCATCATCGAAAGTTTCCTCGTTTATTTCATTCATCAAGAAATGCAATAGAGGGTGATAATTACCCAAAACATGCCCTTGTGTAGCGAGCATCCTGGCTCTGCGTAAAATCGAAACCAACACAGAATCAGCGGCAATCACCGTTTTATGCAGATATACCTGCCAATACATAAGCCGACGTGCAATTAAGAACTTCTCAACGGAATAAATGCCTTTCTGTTCTACCACCAAGTTGCCATCTGCCACGTTCAACATACTGATGATTCTCTCTCCACCTACAATGCCTTCACTAACACCCGTATAAAAGCTGTCTCGGAGCAAATAATCCAAGCGATCCATATCGAGTTGACCCGAAATCAGCTGGCTCAAAAAAGGTTTAGGTTCATATTTGTCTAGAAAGATTCGAATAGCAATGGTTAATGCTCCTTTGAATTCAACATTCAGCCGATGCATGATCCGAGTAGAAATATCCTCATGATGAACACCTTGAATCAACGTGTGCTCCAACGTATGTGAAAACGGGCCATGGCCAATATCGTGAAGTAAAATGGCTAATGCAGCACCCTCAAATTCTTCTTCTGAAATGTCAACACCCTTTCTTCTGAGGGATTCCATTGCTTTAAGCGTAATATTTAACGCTCCTAATGCATGATGAAAGCGCGTATGGGTAGCCCCTGGGTACACCCAATCACTCATTCCCAATTGACGGATTCTTCTCAACCTTTGAAAATAGGGATGCTGAACAACATCATATATGAGCTCGCTCGGAATAGTAAGAAATCCGTGAAGCGGGTCGTTGATTATCTTATTCTTGTTTTGCGACACGTGAAGGCAAAATTACGATTTCTCATCCCAAATGAGGATTCCTTCCGGATCCGGTCTACGCTCCCCCACCTCATCCAAGAATAGTTGAATTTGATATTGCATGGGGTCATTGGGTCGAATTTGTAAATAACGTTCGTAGGCATAAACCATATCAATCCACTCTTTATCCGTAATGCCTTTTTGGTGCATTCTCACTCGATAAATATTACCCATATATAACCATGCCCGAGGATCCACCTCACTCCCATCCATGGTCACTGCGAGTCGCTCTTCGTACTTTTTAATGTATCGTTTAAAATAAAACAATGCACTATCCTCATTGGGTATGGCAATGTACGCCCGAGCAATTCTATAATACACGGGTACGTATTGTGAATCTTGAAATCTTAATCGCTGTAGCCATTTGATGGATTCATTATGTTTCTTTTGGCACGTCAAACAGGAAGAAATGGCTAAATAATCTTGTCTTAATGAATCCGTTGCATACAACTGCTTGTATATTCGAAGAGCTTCACTACAATATCCCTTTGATAACATTTTAGAAGCTCGTTGACGGGGAGTGCGCCCAAAGTCATCAAAGCCCTGTGCCGATAAAACTCTAGCAACGAGAAACACAAATAAAAACAATGAGCGAATCTTAAACATCTCAAACAAATGTAACCTAGAATGCTGAAATTCGTATTTGTGAGATTAACGTGGATTTGCTTGGTCATGCTTATTTTTAGCTCTTGTGAACAACAATGGCAAAGGAGCAAAGGCGAAATCTCTACTCATTTTGTTTCTTTAAATGGTTTCAACGGACTTGAAATAGGACAAAAATTCAATGTCTATTTACGCAATGACACTGCACTTGAAGAAGGGGTAGAAATACGATACTTCGAAAATCTGGTAGAGAATATCACATTGAATATTCACGACAGTGTCTTATCCATCAGAGATGAGAACCCGGCAAAATGGACGAAAGATCTCTCCGA
>VMCP01000079.1 GCA_008081305.1 Bacteroidota bacterium
GGGTCTAAGGCTCCAGTGCTTGCACCCTTCGGCACCGGTCTTCCTGGCCGAGTGGTAGCCTCATATGCCACCGATGATTATTATTTCGCCCTTTACGATAACACCGAAACAACCCAAGCAAACGATTACGCTTTAGCAAAATGGGATGGTGTTGCATGGACAATCTATCCAGGGTTATATACTCCGGCCCCAATTGTACCAACGGAAGGGGAATATAATTTTCACTCTATTGCATATTACAAAGGTGAAATCTACGTGGGTGCCTACATCGCAAACGCGAAAAAAGACGCTGAAATCCCAGTAACACATTTATACAGATGGTCAGAACAATTCAACCAATGGATGCCGGAAACAGGTGTGGTTGACACCAGGAATAATGGTATAGTGACCATGGCAGTGTTTGATGGGAAACTGATTGTCGCTGGTAAGTTTCAGTCTGTGGTTAACGGACAAAGCGTACAGAACATCGCAGCCTTTGATGGAAATGAGTGGTCTTACCTAGGAACCAATGATCTTGATCAAGGAGCTAATGGAATTATCCGCTCGTTAATGGTAGTTGGTGACCGATTATACATGGCAGGCGATTTTGATCGTTTTGCGGGTGATTTGACCGGAAATATAGCCTATTACACAGCCTCAAATGGAGGGTGGGGTGGTTTAGGATCGCCATTTAATGGTGAAGTACTAGAATTAGCATCCTACGGTAGCCAATTGGCTGCATTGGGTAAAGATGCAAACGGAGGGAATGAAGTAAGAACCTTCGATGTAAATTGGAGTAATCCTTTGGATTTCGCCAACTTCTCAGTGGCAAAGCCCAATACAATTGCCGGATTATCTGACTACTTACTAATCGGAGGCGACTTCGTTAAAGATGCCAGTGGTACGTCCTTGATTCGTTACGAGAACAAAAAGTTACTATTTACTGGGAATAAATTATCAGGGTCATTTAAATTAGGACAAAGAGGCGAGGGCGCATTTGTGTGGGGTGATTTTGCTGAATTGAATACCGATATCTCTTACTTCTCTGGACTTAAATACGCTTCAGGTTGCTTGAATGGTGATTTGTTTATGGATGTGAACAATAACTGTATTAAAGATGACGGAGAAATTGGTATACCGGAGAGTATCGTTAGAATTACAAATAAACAAAACGGCGAATCTCATTTTGCAGTAACGGATGCCAACGGTCATTTTACGATTGGTTTATCAGAAGGAGATTACGCGATTGAATTTATTTCTAAGCGACACATGACCAATATGTGTCAATCGAATTATGCCACGCAAATTCGTAATGGAAGATATTCTTATGTTTCGCTGGGGCAATACATGGAGGAAGATTTGCAAGACTTAGAAGTTACGGTATTGCCGATTTATCCAAATGAGCTAAAACCGGGGGATACCATTCAAGGAATTGTTAAAATTCAGAATAATGGATCTCAAACATTAGACAAAGGAACCATTCATGTGAATCACGATTTGCCTCTCGCTAATTTTTACAGTGTTCCAAGCGCAGACGATTACAACGGAATTCAAGCCGTATACACATTAAACGATTTGAAACCTTTCGAACAGCGATACATCAAGATACAATTTTTGATGCCCTTCCAAGCAACAGAAAAGGACGAATACTTGGTAACGGCTAAAACAGGTAGCCTGTTATTTGAATCGGATAAAATTACTTCCGATAATACATCCAATATGAAATTATCTATTGGGAAACGTGGTAATTCTGAGAAGTCAGTGGAAAAGTCGAGTGATTTAGGAATCGAGATCCCTCAGGATAAAAAGACATGGACCTATACAGTGAATTTCAAAAATATGGCGGATCAACCGTGAATAAAGCGGTGGTCATTGATACCCTCTCTGATAAGCTACCGCTTCGACGAGTAGTATTGGAGTCATTCTATCCAACAAATGCTAAATACTCAATTCAACAAGGAAGGATTTTAGTGGTAACGTTTGATCCGGCTAATTTGAAGTCAACAGAAGCGAGCCCTACAAAATCTCGCGGTTGGGTTCAATATTCATTAGACTTGTACGATCAGTTGAACGTGAATACGACGGTAGATAACATCGCTTATGTGGATTTTGACAGCCGATGGAAGGAAAATTCTGAGAACTGTAAGGTGGCGGTGGTTCAATCCTCCACAAACATAAGTGGATTGAAATTACCTTCGTTAAAAGTATATCCAAATCCCGCGAACAATAGCATTCAGGTGGAATGGCTTAAGGAAGAGATAGGAGGGAAGTATCAGTTAATAAATATGTCTGGTCAGCAGGTTTTTGAAGCGGATGTGAATGCGCAAACAACGACTATTGATGTATCCAACCTGCCTTCAGGAGTGTATAGTTTAAAAACACATTACTCCATTACCAAGGTGATCATCTCACCCAATAACTAAGGGTTAAACTTTTCTGCAAATCGAAACAGATTAATCTCCTGCGATTGGTTTAATTCCTGCTCAATCGCTGTTTGGATATCCTTTAAATGAATGTCTCTCATTCTGCTTTCCTGTAGGATGGAGTACACTTTTTCCGCTAGAATGATAGGTCGTCTTTGGTTATATCTGGAAGACTTAAGATGTGCATCAACAGATGAGATTAATTCTGAAATTCCCTTATTCTCACTAGCGATGGTTTTTAGCACGGGTGTTTCGTTATCCCTGTTTTTCATGTGAGAAGCACGCTTTAGAGCGTTAACAAAGGCATCGCTTCCTTCACGGTCCGATTTATTCACAACGAAAACATCTGCGATTTCCATGATGCCACTTTTCAATGCTTGTATTTCATCGCCACTTTCAGGAACGGTAACGACCACCGTGGTATCCGCTATGCCTGCTATCTCTACTTCGCTTTGTCCTACACCTACGGTTTCAACAATGATATAATCAAAGGGTGCATGTTTAAGCACTTCAACCATCTCGATGATATGAGCAGATAAGCCTCCGAGAGATCCCCTAGACGATACACTACGGATAAAGAC
>VMCP01000018.1 GCA_008081305.1 Bacteroidota bacterium
TTTGAGCGCGATAACCCGATTTAAGCATTAAGGGTTTAGATTCCATATCAAATACCTCAACGTCAATAACAAAGTCAGGCCTAATGACATTTGGCCTCTCGGCTGTTGTATCGTAACGCAATGATAATCCCATGGCGGAAATTCGTTCAGGAGAGTTCATGTAATTCACGGATATTTTATATTCTCCTTGGTAGGGAACTCCGTTTTTGTATTGTAAAGAAGATTTGGGGATTAATACAGCCCATTCTGACTCACCTAGAAAAACCATATCTCTGTCCGTAGTGCCTAAATCAGTAGCCTTACCGCTACCAAAATCTTCAATGAGAGGATTCCATTCTGATGTTGAAATTTCTTTATTTACCAATGGTATCGATTCGACAAAATCGAAACTCGAGGGTATCTCATCAAACACAAAACCTTGTTTATCAAAATCGTCTGGCTCTGGAAATAATGATTTTAAAAACCTCTTTTCTTGTGCATATACTTTGGGCTGATCTGAATACCAATAAATTGCTGAAAATATTTTTTTACTCACTCGCCCTTTGTTGTTTCCAGTACCTACAGCAACATCAACGGCCCCTCTATAAATGGGTATCTCCACTCTTCCCATTTCTTCAACGGAAATACCTTGAGCCCAAGCGGAACCGTCAATTACACCAAAAATGGTGCTATACATGGGCCTAATAGTTTCAGGTAAATCCAGTAGTGATACGAGTGTAATATCCAAATGTTGTAGTCTTGGGAGAAACTGATAAGCAGCATCTATTGCCGCCTTCGCCTCTATTTTATTAAAATCTCCCAGCAACCTTAAATTCTTGGTTGCTTTCCATCCTTTAAAAAAAGTGTAATCTAAAGGTACTTGTTCAAATTCTAGAGTGATTTGATCAATACGCGACCATATATCATTGAGTAAAATAGCATCCACACGGTTTTCAGGAATATACACATACAGATGTGGGACCCATTCCATCCTTTCCAAATCAAAATCTGAAATTATCCCTTGGTATTGTATAAGTTGTATCTCATCAAGCGCATCAACCTTTCCTCCTAATATGGCAACCTTAGAAATATCGACATCGCCGTCTACTTTGAGCACGTCTACATGCTGCATTTCAGGCAGGTGCGATACAAAATAGTCTAGGTCGGACTGATCTTTAAGTACTACGTGTGATTGAAAAATCGACTTGACTTTTTTTGGAGTAACAAATTCATTTTGGGCCTGCGAGGTAATCACCTCAAAGAGCAAAAAGAGAAGTACGATATGTTTTGTGATGATTCTCAACCAAAAAACTTACCGAACATACCTCCAACTTTTCCCAAAATCCCCATATCAATTCCCAAAAAGTCCATTACCCCTTTTTGATCCATGGAATATCCACCCGCTTGAAATCTATGTTTCAAGCCATCTAGCATAAATACCAATATATCTTGGGCGAGATGTTGTTTCTTTTGATTCTCCCAATCTAGCCCGTAATAATTTTGTACGACTGCCTGCAATAATTCTTGATAATATGGAGAATCCTGAACGGCCGTCGCACCTTGGGTGGCCATATTTTGTATTTCTTTTAATTTCCCAGACATCGCCAATTTTTGGATGTATTTCACCGCTGCATCCATGGTTAAATCCATATGCGCTTCTGACTGGAAACTCTCAAACCCATATTTCCCACCGTACAATTTGTGAAAATCTGGCTTCATGTCATCTAAATATTCTTTCAATCTCATATTCGCTTTATACTTTTCAATCGGTGTGTAGGAGCTCCTGTTTGAATGGACTCAATACCATATCGTATGAATTTATCTATTTTCACCTCACCTGAGGCATGCATGATATAGTCATCATTCAAAACGATGCCCACATGATGTATATTACCTGTATCTGATTCAAAGAATGCCAAATCTCCAAATAATTTATCTTCAAATGATACTTCCACTCCGAGTGTGTATTGTTGAGAAGCATCTCTTGGGATAGCCCTTCCCTTAAAACCCTTATATATTTGAGTAAATCCAGAACAGTCAATTCCCATAACGGATCTCCCTCCCCATAAATAAGGCGCATGGATAAACTGATTGAGAAAATCAATATCATTCATACCCTTAGATTGAGAGTGCTCCTCAAACCAAAAAGAGCCTGGGCTTAAGGTCAAACCTGTAAACTCTCCATTATTAACGATCGTGGTTTTATCTACGCGGTGGAGTGGTTCCAAATCTAACGATAATTCCAACGCTTCGTTTGAAATCCAACCTTCATAGCCATCATGTGAACACTTTACTTTATGCCACACAGCATTATTCACATTTTCTATAGAATCTATGCACTCAAATGATTCTCCAAAAAGCAAACTCGAAACCATTTCAGACGACTCCGAAGCCATTTCCCTTAGGGGGATAAAAGTAACGCCGCAGCAAAAACGGTCTGATGACATTGAGCAAAGATGCAGTGCTCAAAATAAAAAAGCAATTAATCCAAATGAAGTCGCTCTTTTCTGTCGAGCAATACTTCTTCGGTTTCTTCGTGTTCCGGATCAGGCACGCAGCAATCTACGGGACAAACCGCCGCGCATTGGGGCTCTTCGTGAAAGCCAGTACATTCAGTACATTTATCTGGCACGATGTAATATACTTCGTCCGAAACAGGGGCAAATTCTGTCTGAGGGTCCACAACATCCCCATTCTTTAACGCAAAATGCTCCGTAACGCCTGTACCATCAGCAATACGCCATTCAACCCCTGCCTCATAAATGGCATTATTCGGGCATTCCGGCTCACATGCTCCACAGTTAATACACTCTTCGGTGATAATTATTGCCATGACTAAGCGCAAATTTACAACCCTTTTGTAACTTCGCCATCCAACTTCATCATGAAAATAGCCATAATTAGCGATGTACATGACAACCTCGACAACCTAGGAAAGGTTCTAGATTACTGTGAAGAAAACGATATTACTCGTTTAATCTGTTGCGGTGATTTTTGTTCACCT
>VMCP01000074.1 GCA_008081305.1 Bacteroidota bacterium
CTCTACCCTTGTGATTCCCACATCAATAATACAGGCACCCTCCTTTACCATATCTGCGGTTACAAATCCCGGTTGTCCCAAGGCAGCAACTATTATATCTGCCTTTTTACAGACTTCCTTTAAGTTTTTAGTTCTAGAATGACATAAGGTAACGGTACAATTTCCGGGATAATTGTGCTGACTTAGAAGAATGGACATTGGCGAACCAACAATTTGACTTCTACCAATTACCACACAATCTTTACCCTCTGTAGGGACATTGTAGCGACGTAGTATTTCTACTATACCCTGAGGTGTAGCTGGAATATAGGTGGGCAAGTTCAGAGTCATCTTGCCTACATTTTCGGGATGAAACCCATCAACGTCTTTTTTGGGATCTATGGCCAAGAGCACTTTAGTCTCGTCAATATGATTGGGCAATGGAAGTTGAACAATGTACCCGTCCACATCTTCGTCGTTATTGAGTTTACTAATTGCTTTCAAGAGTTCCGACTCGGAAGTTTCCTCTGGCAATTTTATCAATGTTGAGCCATATCCTACCTCTTCGCAATCTCTCACTTTTGCATTTACATACGTTCTTGAGGCACCGTCTTCACCAACCAATATAGCCGCAAGATGAGGTACCTTTTTTCCTGCTGCTTTCAACGCCTTTACCTTTTCTGCTAATTCAGCCCTAATCTTTGCTGAAGTCAACTTTCCGTCTAAAACTATCATTTTCAATTATTTAGCGCATTCCTCGCATCATATTCATCATTCCGCGACGACCACCGCCACTCTGCATCATCTTCATCATTTTACGCATATCCGTAAATTGTTTCAATAGATTATTTACATCCTGCACGGTTCTCCCAGAACCTGATGCAATTCTCTTTCTTCTTGAGCCGTTTATGATATCAGGCTGCTGCCGTTCGTCAAGGGTCATGCTATTAATCATTGCCTCAATATGCTTAAACGCATCATCGTCAATATCAATGTCCTTTATGGCTTTGCCCATTCCGGGAATCATACCCATGAGGTCCTTCATGTTCCCCATTTTCTTAATCTGTTGAATTTGATTCATAAAATCATCGAAACCGAATGAATCGGTTGCGATTTTCTTACTCATCTTGCGGGCCTCTTGTTCATCAAATTGCTCTTGAGCACGTTCAACCAACGAAACCACATCACCCATACCAAGAATACGGTCTGCCATTCGGTCCGGATGGAATACATCTAATGCTTCCATCTTTTCACCGGTTCCAATAAATTTTATGGGTTTGTTTACAACACTCTTAATAGTCAATGCGGCACCACCCCTGGTATCTCCATCTAGTTTGGTTAGGATAACGCCATCAAAATTTAAAACATCGTTAAATGCCTTTGCCGTATTCACAGCATCCTGTCCTGTCATAGAGTCGACTACAAACAGGGTTTCTGAAGGAGTTATAGCTTGGTGGATATTACCAATCTCTGCCATCATTTCCTCATCCACTGCTAAACGACCTGCTGTATCTACAATAACTACATTATGTCCGTTATTCTTAGCGTGAGATAAAGCATTAGTGGCAATACTTACTGGGTTTTGATTCCCTTCTTCGGAAAAAACCTCTATGCCCAATTGCTCACCCAATACATGTAGTTGATTTATTGCTGCAGGACGGTAAACATCACACGCAACCAAAAGCGGCTTTTTAGTTTTTTTATTTTTAAGAAAATTAGCCAGTTTAGCGCTGTGAGTGGTCTTACCTGATCCCTGCAAACCCGCCATTAGAATGACAGCAGGTTTACCTGTTAAATTTAATCCTTCTGCCTGTCCGCCCATGAGTTCGGCCATTTCATCACGGACAATTTTGACCATGGCTTGCCCAGGTTTTACGGCGGTCAATACTCCCGAACCAAGAGCCTTTTCCTTAACGTCGTTGGTAAATTGCTTGGCTATCTTAAAACTTACATCGGCCTCAACTAGTGCACGACGTATTTGCTTTACGCTATCTGCAATATTGAGTTCGGTTATCTTATGATTTCCCTGTAAAACTTTAAACGCACCTTCAAGGCGGTCACTTAAATTATCAAACATGTTATTCTACGTTTGGAATATTTTCTAATGTCGCTAGGAAAAAATTCCAGCTTTTCTGTACGGAGGATATTTGACACTTCTCATCTGGACTGTGTGCGCCGCGAATATTTGGACCGAATGAAATCAATTCCATTTCTGGGTAATTGGTTCCAAGAATTCCACATTCTAATCCTGCATGACAAGCATTCACTCGCGGTTCTTCCTTATATAATTCTCTGTATAATCCGCTCATTGTAGTAAGAATAGCGCTTTTAGGATTAGGGGTCCATCCTGGATAACTTCCCGTGCATTCTACCGAACAACCAATAGACTCAAAGTTCCGTGCAATCGCTCTAGCCAAATCCATTTTTTCACTTTCTACAGAACTACGAGTCAAGCAAAGGACAGTGAGTTGACCATCTTCTAAAAGTACACGAGCGGTATTGTTGGAAGTTTGAACCAAGCCTTCAATATCTGGTGACATGCGGTAAATTCCATTTGGATTGGCATACAATGCAGTAATTAAAGACTCTTGGAAGGCTCTTTGAACCACTCTTAAATCATCCGTTACCGGTTCACATACCAATTCTAAGTTTGGATCTGTGGTACCGTGTTCTGCTGCTAGTTCAACTTGAAGGGTTGTTAGAGCACTCTTGAATTCCGCTTCCATTGCGTTTGGAACAACAACTAAGGCTACACTTTCCCTTGGAATCGCATTTCGCAATCCACCGCCGTCCAAATGAGCTAAACGAACCTCTGAGCCAAGTCGGTCTAGAACGCGATTCATGAGCTTATTGGCATTACCCAATCCTTTATGTATGTCCATGCCGCTGTGCCCGCCACTTAAGCCACGTACAGTGATTTGATACGTCGTTGAATCTGCAGGTACTGCTTCCATAGTCACCTTCCGAGTAGCGTTGATGTCTATTCCTCCAGCGCAACCTAT
>VMCP01000263.1 GCA_008081305.1 Bacteroidota bacterium
TCTCTTACTTTCAAGAGTTATTTCGGGTTTTGGTAGCGCCAATATCAGCGCGGCACAAGCTTACATTGCCGATATAACTGATGCCAAAGACAGGGCTAAAAAAATGGGGCTTATCGGTGCCGCATTTGGATTGGGATTTGTTTTTGGGCCTCCCATTGGAGGGTGGTTATTTGAGTTGGGAGGAATGATGTATGTAGGGTTCTTTGCCTCTGCCTTATGCACCATTAACTTCATTTTGGCATTTGTCATGCTACCTGAAAGTAATACGCAAAAAGGAGGTGTTCGAAGAAAACCTAGTGATACGTTTAAAGGAATGGCAAAGGCCTGGAGTATCGATATTATTGGTGAACTACTTCTTATCAACTTTATATATATCTCTGCTTTTAGCATGATGCAGATTAATGCATCCATCCTATGGAAAGAGCATTACTCATTGACACCTGCCGAAATTGGAAATATATTCGGGATCATCGGAATATTTAGTGCGATTGTACAAGGTGGATTGATTGGAGTTTTTCAGAAAAAATTTGGTCTTAATCGTATGCTTCTATGGGGATGTCCGGTTGCAGGCTTGGGACTCACCTTAATTCCACTACCTAGTCAAGAATGGTTTTATCCTGTCCAAATTTTAGCCATCTTGTTTTTGGCTTTGAGTAATGGTTTATTGATGCCTTCCATCAATAGCTTAGTTTCCTTGCACTCACCTTCAAATGCCCAAGGAAGTATGTTGGGTATCTTGCAGAGTATGGGTTCACTCGCTAGGGCCATTGGGCCAGTCATCAGTGGGTTCTTATACGCTCAATATTATCAGCTACCATATTTTGCAGGTGGCTTCCTTATGTTAATTACGTTTATTATGGCGTGGTTGCTATTCAAGAAATTAAAAGTCCAACCACAAAGTATTTAATGATAAGAGTACTGCACTTAAATGCCTCAACCGAAGGAGGTGCTTCAGGAGCAGCTCAGCGCTTGCATTCAGCTCTTTCGAGCTCAAAACAGGTAGTTTCTAAGCATTTGATCTTTTCGGGGAAAAAAGTAAATGATACCCACACAAAAGTGATGTATTCAAGTAAGGTGGGTCGATTTTTTGCATTTGCTTTTCATGCGTTGGATAAACTAGATTTTTTACGATACGAAAGAGATAAAACAATTCGTTTTCAATTCTCTCATGCAAAAGTGGGTATTGATATTACGAGACATAAGTGGTTCAAGGAGGCGGATGTTATTCATTTACATTGGGTTCATAAAGGTTTTTTATCTTTTAGATCACTTGAGAAAATTGTAACATCCGGTAAGCATATTGTATGGACTTTACATGATATGTGGGCAGTAACGGGCGGCTGTTATTACACATGGGACTGTAAAAATTATATGGATTCATGTGGGTCATGTCCGTACCTTAAAGGGGATGAGAATATTGATTTATCGTCTTTATTATTCGAGAGAAAAAAAGAGATTTTTTCAAAAACACAGTCAACTTTTATCACGCCAAGTAAATGGATGTTGAATCAGGCAAAAGCGTCAAATATTTTTGGAGATGTGAAGCCTAGTATGGATTGGATACCCAATATCATTGAAACCGATAAGTATTCGACATTGAGTCAACCCATTAAAAATTATTCTTCCAATTTTAAATTACATGAGGGAAGTTTTACCCTGATGTTCTCTGCCGCATATTTGACAAATCCAGCAAAGGGGTTTAAGAAGTTTGTAGAGCTCTTTGAACGAATCCAGGCGCAATATACCAATGTGCAAGCTTTAGTTTTAGGGGATACGAAAGGTGAATTATACCATTTAACCAATGTGGTATTTATGGGATATGTTTCGGATGTAGATACGATTATTGAAGCTTATAATCGCAGTGATTTATACGTAATAACCTCGGTACAGGATAATTTACCAGGCACAGTATTAGAGTCATTGTCGTGTGGTACTCCAGTAGCTGGCTTTAATATAGGTGGGATCCCCGAAATGATAGACGATAACGAAAACGGTTTTATAGCAGAGCCTGATAAGCTTGATGATCTCGCAGATAGAATCATTAAGTATATCCATTCTCCAGAGAAACATGCTGAATTCGCACAAAATGCTCGTGAAAAAATCTTAGGTACTTATCACAAGGATATAGTGGTAGAGAAGCATGTTAATCTCTACCGTTCCCTAATGAAAAACCCCGAGTAATCCCGGGGCTTTTTCACAAACACTATACAGAAAAAAATATCTAATCTACATTGTCGTGGAGCATCTTGTTTGGGGATATTGAGAATCTATCTTGATTCTCATTTTCATCTTTTTCAGAGATACTTAGCTTAGAAACGTTACTAGAATGACTTGGAGGAGCCTCTGCTAGTTGGACATTCCTACGCTGATATGCTGGAATTTCAATATCCATTTCATTATTTCCAAACCCCAAAGAGGTTTGTAGAGGATTCTGAGAAGGCATATTGTGCTGTCTTTGAGGTGCAGCATACTGCTCGGATTCAAATGAGTTTCCTTGCTGTGAATGTTGGTTTGGATTATTATCCGAAAATAATTCGGCTAATGGTTCAGAATCTTCTAATTGATTCCTTTTTACATGTATGGAGCCTGTGTTCGTCTCTGAACTGAGATTTGAATTTGCTTCATTGGGTTCTTCCTCTTGGATAGGGTCCTCATGAATGACTTCTATTTCGATATCAGACTCCTCCATTGGTGCTAACTGCTCGATGGTTTCTTTACTCTGTCCGTTTCGCGGGCTGATATCATTATCCTGATCTTGGGTGATTTCAAAGCCTGTTGCAATAACCGTAACAGAGAGTTTATCTTCTAGCGTTTCATCTTTTGTGATTCCCATTTTTAAATGAGCAGTATTACCCGCTTCTTCCTGTAGGAAAGATGTGATGGTTCTTGTTTCACTTAATGTTGGAGCTTTGTTTCCATAGGTTACGTTAAGTAGGATATGATTCGCACCAATGATTTTGGTATTATCTAACAAAGGG
>VMCP01000211.1 GCA_008081305.1 Bacteroidota bacterium
CGGCCTATTTGATGGGCGCACCATCTGCAGAATCCAAAAGCGTTTGGCTAGCCGATATTACAGGAGTGAAATGTACCAATTGTCCTGAAGCAGCGGAAATTGCTCATCAGATTTACAAAGAGAATCCGGGAAGGGTTGAACTGATCGCGCTTTATCCCACATTCTTCCCAAGTTTAACCGGTCCGTGGGAGGGTTACGATACTTTAGTATTACAAGAGGCTAACGAAATGATTGCCGGAGAGCCGGTGGGGATCCCAAGGGGTTTGGTTGATAACATTGTATACAATGGTAACCGATTCATTGATCGTTTTTCATGGCCATCAGTGGTTACAGAGCGATTGAAAGAGAGTACCCCTATCAATCTTGATGTGCAGGCAAAATGGGAGAGTTCAGAAAATAAAGGTCGTGTTGAATTAACGGCAACTGCAAATAAAACCTATAACAAACCTGTGTTGTTCCATATGGCTATTCTTGAAGACGGTATAATCGGCAAGCAATCAGATTCGCGTGTGCCATCTGGATACATCAAGGATTATGAATTTAACCATGTGCTAAGAAAGAGCATTACCTCTCCCATAGGTGATACTTTGAGCTCTGGATTTGGAGTTCCAGGTTATACCATCGAAAAACATTACTACATAGCAAAAGAGTCCAAATG
Organism: Bacteroidota bacterium; assembly: GCA_008081305.1. GTDB lineage: Bacteria > Bacteroidota > Bacteroidia > NS11-12g > UBA955 > VMCP01. Next base: position 659 of record VMCP01000211.1, read on the forward strand.
GGATGAAAATAACCTATCCTGTTTAATATGGGTTTCAGATGCTGAAACCAAAGAGGTACTCCAAACTGCCTCTGCGAAGTTTAAACCTTAACCGAATGAATTGGGAAGATTCCATCTTAGGGTTTAAAACCCATTTGAAGTTGGAAAAATCCCTTTCCTCCAATAGCATTGAGGCTTATCTTAAGGACATCGAAAAACTACTTGCTTGGACGAAACTCGAGGCAAAAGGTAATAGTCCATTATCCCTAAGTAAAAAGGATTTAGAACAATTTTCAGCATCCATTGCTGATTTGGGATTACAACCAACGTCTCAAGCGAGAATCATATCCGGTGTACGAGCATTTTATAAGTATTTATCGATTGAGGAATACGTGGACGAGAGTCCTGCTGATTTTTTAGAACCACCAAAGACAGGTCGAAAATTACCGGTCGTTTTGAGCCCTGAGGAGATTGATGAAATGATCGGTACAATTGATCGCTCAACACTTGCCGGTGAAAGGAATGTAGCTATTTTAGAAACCTTATACTCCTGTGGTCTACGTGTGTCAGAACTCGTCAACTTAGGGTTAACCCAGATTCATCAGGAAGAGGGTTTTGTTCGGGTGTTGGGAAAGGGTAATAAAGAACGGCTAGTGCCTATTTCAAAACGTGCACTTAAGCATATATGGTTATTTATCGATCACTACCGTAGGCACTTAAGTATTGATAATGCTTACCGAGATACGGTGTTTTTAAATGGCCGGGGAAAAGGAATTACGCGTCAGTCAGTGTTTTTGATGATAAAAAAAGCCGCTTTTGAAGCAGGAATCAAAAAGGTGATTTCTCCACATACATTTCGGCATAGTTTTGCAACCCATTTGGTAGAGGCAGGAGCCGATCTTCGGGCAGTTCAAGAAATGTTAGGCCACGAGTCAATCACAACGACAGAAATCTATACTCACCTGGATCGAAGTTATTTAGCCGATACATTGATGAAATTTCATCCTAGATCAAAATAGCTCAACGAAACCAGCGATTCCAGGTTCTTTTCCCTTTGAAAAAATAACCTAACACTAAACTATCGGTGATGACACCTGCGTGCGATTTGATATCTTTTTTGGGTGTATCTGAATGGAATTCAATTTTGATTTTATCAAAGGCTCTGTGAGCTTTTATTATCTCCACTGTGTGTTGGAATTTTCCTTGGATCAAGAAAAACACACCGGCTAAACCATCAAATAGTTTCCGCTGAAATATGATACGATCTCTTTTATCTTCTTCGAGATTTTTGTGCATCATTAACAGGCCATTTCGGAAGTTTAAGAAAGTTTTCCGTGGACTTTGATTGGATAGGGTAGCACCACCCATATGAAAAACGCGACTGCTTGGAACCGAATAGATTTTGTAACCTAGGTTTTTAAGTCGCCAGCATAAATCTATTTCTTCCATATGAGCAAAAAATCTATCGTCCAACCCTCCTGCATTTTCCCATGCTTCGCGCTTCACGAATAGGGCGGCACCAGAGGCCCAAAAGATTTCTATGGGTTCATCGTATTGCTGGGTGTCGGTTTCTACATTTCCAAATATCCGTCCTCGGCAAAATGGGAATCCATACGGATCCATAAATCCACCGTTCGCTCCGGCATATTCAAATTGATTACGTTGATTGTAATCTAATATTTTTGGTTGAGCGGCAGCAAAATGTGGTTGTTGACTTGCTTCTATGAGTTCGTCAAGCCATTCATCATGAGCAGGCTCCGCATCGGAGTTAAGCAACAAGAAATAGTCTGAAGAACACTGCGCTAAGGCATAATTGTATCCGCCAGCAAAACCGAGGTTTTCCGGAATCTCTATGTAGTCTAATTGCTCACCGAACGTTTTGCGAGCAAATTCTATGGAACCATCGGTACTACAGTTGTCCGCTAACACAATACGTACGTGTTCACCTTGAGAATATTTGAGTACATTGGGTATGCACTGAGCTAAAATATCTCGGGTGTTGTAGTTTAGTATAACAACGTCAACAGTAGGTTTATCCATGAACTAGAATGGAACAAAGATAAATTGCGAATGTGCACCAGCCAACCATAGTAGTGCATATTGCTTTTGAGGATCACCAGCAGCCTTAATAAATTCTTTGTTTTTATCTTTTTGAATGATATTTAATTCATTCAAACGTTCCAAGGTGGTCGCATTTATACTGTAAGGGAATCCGTATTCTGCTCGATCGAATAAGAGTTCACCAATTTGCGCATTTTCCGTGTGAGCCACAAAAACGGGTGTTTTCGTGTACTCCCCAGCGATCATCTCTTGAGAGACCTCCTTTAATTCATTCGA
>VMCP01000256.1 GCA_008081305.1 Bacteroidota bacterium
CATCATTATGAAAACAGAAATGGGACAAGGTGTTGACTTTATGATGGGTACACATGCATGGCATGGTAAAGCCCCCAATGACGAGCAACTTGAGAACGCGTTGAATCAATTGCCAGAAACCCAGTTAGGGGACTACTAAAGACAATGAGAAAATTCCTTCTATACCTATTGATTACTGCATTAGCTGTAAAAGCAAATGCCCAAATGATCAATGCGTTTGAAGGACGTAAAACCCGAATTTTATTTCTTTTGGATGCGAGTGGTAGTATGCTTGCTGAAATGGAGGAGTCAAATCGGTGGTCAGTGGCTGTTACGCTTCTTTCACGAATGGTAGATTCGCTCCGCGGGGTTAAAGATGTGGAGTTAGGACTCAGAGTTTTTGGGCATAATAAGCCTAATTCGATGAGAGATTGTCACGATACAAAGCTAGAGGTGCCTTTCGCTCCTTTCAATCATAAATCTTTTCGGAAAACCCTAAGAAGTATAAAGCCATTAGGATTTACCTCCATTACACAATCATTACTTGCTACAGAGGATGATTTTCCTAAGGATCCAACGGCCAGAAATGTTGTGATTATCATTACCGATGGAGTGGAGGAATGTCCAGGTGACCCATGTAAAGTGAGTAAGTTACTACAGAAAAAGGGTATTCTGCTGAGGCCCTTTATCGTAGGTCTGGGAACGGATGCTGAAGACTTTAGAAAGAGTTATTCTTGCGCAGGTAAGTATTACAATGCAGAAGGAATTGATCAATTCCATAAGGTGATCGGTGTTATTGTTCATCAAGTTCTTAATAACACATCTGTCCAAATTAACCTTTTAGATGAGCAAGGTAGGCCGACAGAAACGGATGTGCCTATCACGCTGTACGATGCAGACAATGGTGAGATAGTAGAGAACGTGGTGCATACCATGAATGGGAAAGGAATTCCGGATACCTTGTATCTAGATCCGCTAAGACGGTATAACATGGTGGTACATACGCTACCCAATAAATTGAAAAGAGAAATAGAGATTATTCCTGGTAGACATAATACCATTGCTTTGGAAACTCCAAGAGGTGATCTTTTTTTGAAAGTGGGAGGTATTACTAGTTACAGGAATCTGCAAGCAATTGTGCGGAATCAACAAAGCTGCTCAACGGTTTATAATCAATCGTTTAATTCCAAGCAGAAATACTTAGCTGGATCATATGATCTAGAGGTACTAAGTACACCTCGATTGAGATTTAATGGAATAATGATTACCCAGAACAAAACCACTACGGTGGAAATTCCAGCCCCTGGAATGTTACAGTTACGCACGGGCAGAGATATTCAAGGGAGTATTTTCCAGAAGGTCAAAGGAGAAATGCAATGGGTAATGGATATTCCGAAAGAAGCAGGACGACATGAACTCATCATGCAGCCGGGAGAATACATTGCGGTGTATAGAGTGAAAAGCGAAACACGAACACTATACAGCAAGGAGAGAAACTTTAAAATATCTAGCGGGATAAATACTACGCTATCATTATAACTATATGAAAACTTTTGAAATATTGGGAAAAAAAGATACCCGAAGCGGTTTTGGGGATGCACTTTTAGAATTAGGAAATACCAATCCAGATGTGGTGGGTTTGTGCGCGGATTTAACAGGTTCGTTAACTATGCACCATTTCCAAAAAGCGCATCCAGATAGATTTTTTCAAGCGGGTATAGCCGAAGCCAATATGATGAGCGTTGCCGCTGGTTTGGCTTTGGGTGGAAAGATTCCTTTTACCGGAACGTTTGCCAATTTTTCTACTGGTCGTGTGTACGATCAAATCAGACAAAGTATTGCCTACTCAGGAGCAAATGTAAAAATTTGTGCCTCACATGCAGGTTTGACATTGGGTGAAGATGGTGCAACCCACCAAATACTCGAGGATATTGGACTCATGAAGATGTTGCCAGGAATGACAGTGATTAATCCTTGTGACTACAATCAAACCAAGCAGGCTACCTTGGCAATTGCCGACCATCAAGGCCCTGTTTATCTTCGTTTTGGAAGACCAAAATGGCCAGTATTCATATCGGAAGACACGCCTTTTGTTATTGGTAAGGCACTCATGCTGAACGAGGGTACAGACGTCTCTATTTTTGCAACGGGTCACATGGTCTGGAAAGCAATTGAGGCAGGTCAGCAATTGGCTGAAAAAGGAATAAGCGCTGAAATTATAAATATCCATACCATCAAGCCATTGGATGAAGAAGCGGTGATTGCATCAGCAAAGAAAACCGGTTGTGTGGTGACTGCAGAAGAGCATCAAATGAATGGAGGATTAGGTGATTCAATTGCGCAATTACTGTCTAGAACCATGCCAACACCATTAGAAATGGTGGCCGTAAACGATTCATTTGGCGAAAGCGGAAAACCAGAAGAGTTATTGGTTAAATACGGTTTGAACGATACCGATATTGTTGAAGCTGCACAACGAGCGATAGGTAGAAAAGGTTAAAACCCTTCCCGTGTTGGGTTGTTCCATATAGGTACAGAGGTAATGAATACGCGGGAAATTATTGAACATTATGCCAAAACCGATGGCATACAAGATCTGCTCGGTTATTTAGGTGGTACGAAAACTGTACACGTTAAAGGGGTAAGTGGTTCAGGGTCGAATTTAATCAGCTCGGTTGTATTTGCTCAAACACAACGACCCATCCTTTTTTGCGCGCCAAACAAGGAACGCGCCCAATACATCAAAGCCGATTTAGAAAGCTTTTTAACTGGCCAAACCATTTACTTTTTGCCAGACTCCTTTCTTAAAGTATTTAATCACAATAGAGAAAATGCTATGGGTGTACAAGAGCGTATCGAAACGCTGAGTGCACTCAGAAAAAATAGCAACCGTATCGTTGTGACCTATGGCAGTGCTCTTTCCGAATGGGTGGTTCAAAAGGAAAGTTTAGATGAAAATACCTTTGAGATTGCCAAGGGTCA
>VMCP01000237.1 GCA_008081305.1 Bacteroidota bacterium
TTTCATCTTCCGCTCCAATCTTTAGTACGTTACGACGGCCCTGGCGACGCGTAAAAGTCGCTGAGCCCCCTACTAACAAGAATTTTCTGATTTCTTGCTGGAATACAATAATCAATATAATCAACCCAGCACCCATGAAGGAGCCTAGAAATTCAGAAAGCAGCCGCATTTCTAATAGTTGGACTAGTCGGTACAATAGGTAAATAGCTACCATTCCAAGCAGTATTCTTATTGCTGCAGTACCTTTTAATAGCCTGTAAATTTGGAACAGGAGAAAAGCTGCTATGATGATATCTAGTGCGTCAAGCACTGAAAAATTTAACGCTCCCATGGTTGTAACAGATGGTTAATGCCATTGGGCATTAATTGTGTAAACAAGGTAATGGTTTCATGTGCTTCTTTCACATCGTGTACGCGGAGGATATTACTTCCCTGTAAAAGTGCGGCCATGTGAAGGGCGGTTGACCCGTTTAGACTTTCTTCGGCTGTATTGTTAAGTGCCTTGTAAACCATGCTTTTCCGGCTTATGCCTGTGAGAATGGGTCTGCCTAAAAGCTGAAACGCATGCAATTCACGTAAAAGCTGGTAATTGTGTTCTAAGGTTTTACCAAACCCAAAACCCACATCAATAATGGTATCATGGATGCCCATGTCGTGAAGTTTAGGTAATCGTTCACTAAAAAACTTCACAATGTCCTGGGTAATGTGTCTATAACTTGGATTGTCCTGCATGGTACTAGGGTCGCCTTGCATGTGCATGAGTATGTAAGGACATTTTAGTTTGGCAACTACTTTGTGCATCTTATTGTCCAAGTTCCCAGCGCTGATATCATTGATCATATGCGCACCGGCATCAATAGCTTTTTCTGCAACAGAAGCTCTAAAAGTATCTACAGAAATAAATGTGCCTGGTATCTTATCTGTTAGGGCACGTACAGCGGGAATTACATTCTGGAGTCTATTCCATTCTTCTTCCTGGCTAACTGGGGAGGCGCTGGGGCGGGAAGAATAACCGCCAATATCAATAATTTTTGCGCCTTGACTTAGCATCTGCTCTGCACGTTCTACTGCCTCTAAAGGTTTAGTAATACGGCTTTCCTTATAGAAAGAGTCTGGCGTTATGTTAAGGATTCCCATCACCCATGGTGTGGATAAGGTGTGAATTGTCCCTTCTACCTTTAGCAAAAACTCCTGCATTGTTCTTTGTATCTTCGTTCTAGAAGCAAAGCTAACAAATGAATACAGCTGAACAATTCGATACCGTGCTTTCTAAATGTCACGGACTTTTTGAAAAGAAGGGTAAAGATTACGGGACTGCATGGCGAATATTGCGCTTACCGTCTTTAACAGATCAAATATTTATAAAGGCACAACGGCTAAGAAGCATTGAGCAGAAGGGCGAACAATTGATTAGCGATCCGCTTGAGGGAGAATTCATAGGTATTTTGAATTACAGCATCATGGCGCTTATTCAATTGGAAAGAGGTGTTGCAGAACAGCCTGATATGGATTGGAAACAAGCTTCTTCCGCCTATCTAGAAAAAGCCAATGAAGCCAAAGAGTTGATGTTGAAGAAAAACCATGACTATGGGGAAGCTTGGCGCGATATGAGAGTTTCAAGCTTCACGGATTTGATCATTCAAAAGCTTTTGCGCGTCAAACAGATAGAAGATAATCAAGGCAAAACCTTGGTGAGTGAGGGTCTAGATGCCAATTATTTGGATATGATCAACTACAGTGTTTTCGCTTTAATTAAGTTCATTGAAAAATCATCGTAATATGTTTAAATCATTCCTGACCCGAATCGCACAAGTACTCGTGGGTGGACTCTTTATTTTCTCCGGATTGGTGAAGATGAACGATCCAGTAGGATTTAGCTTCAAGCTGGAAGAGTACTTCAGCGAAGAAGTATTGAATCTTCCCATTTTTGAACCCTTAGCTCTGCCGTTAGCCATTATCCTAGTTGCTGTTGAGGTGCTTTTAGGTCTTGCACTTTTGTTAGGTCTTTGGAAACGCGCGGTTCTTCTATTGCTCAGTGGAATGATTGGGTTCTTCACGTTTCTGACCTTTTGGAGCGCCTATTTCAATCAAGTCACGGATTGTGGCTGTTTTGGTGATGCCATTCCGCTTACGCCGTGGGAATCTTTTTACAAAGACGTTGTCCTTTGCGTTCTCATTATCATTTTGTGGTGGGGCAAAAAGCAAATATTTAGCGGTGTCCCTAAAATTACTTCATACGCCCTGATGTTCTTTGGGTTGGGATTCAGCATTGTTTTCACCTACCAAGTCATGAACCACTTGCCTTCTCGAGACTTCCGTCCATATGCAGAGGGGTTAAGTATCATTGAAGGGATGAAGCCAGCAGAAGAATTGGGATTAGAACCTCCCAAGTTTGAGGTGATTTATACCATGGAAAATGACAAAGGAGAGCGTCAAGAAATTAGCTCTTCGGCATACGTGAATGAAAAGTGGTGGGAGAACAAGGAATGGACCATACTTTCTGAATTGAGTAAGACCATTAAGGTCTCTGATGGATACGAACCTCCTGTGCATGATTTCAGTATCATGAACGATTATGGCGATTTGACAGATAGCATATTGTCTCTAGATGAGGTATGGCTCTTGGTGGCCTACAACCGCGCGAAAACCTCTGAAAATGGTTGGCAAAACGTCTTGCCAATGGTGCAAAAATTAGAACAAAATAATACGCCGTATGTCATCCTTAGCGCTTCAATGCCTGAAGAATTTGCTGACTGTGGATACCGCGCAACAATGCCTTTTGCCTTCACGGATGAAACCACACTTAAGACCATGGTTCGCTCCAACCCGGGTTGGGTTGTTTTGAATAAAGGAACAGTCATCAAAAAATACCACTACAACGACAGTCCAAAATAATGGCTTTTGCAGGAAAGAAAATACTATTGGCTTTAGTTACGTTATGGGGTGTGGCTACG
>VMCP01000140.1 GCA_008081305.1 Bacteroidota bacterium
TTCCATTACGCTTAATGCCAATGGTTCGTCGTCGATAATAACTGCTTTCATATTTCTATAGTTTTATAATTAAGTCTACTCGATACACACCATCAGCTGTTGATGATTTGATATCGTGTTGGTTAGGGTATATTAAATTTAGTCGTTTCTTTATGTTCTCGAGGCCAATACCTCCTGTTTCACTACCTCTCTTCGACGGGGAGAACGTATTCTCGATTAGAAAACGAAATCCTGTATCTAAGCTTTTGGCGTGAATACGAATAAATCTTTTTTCTGGAAGGATATCTTCACTGTGTTTAAATGCATTCTCCACTAATGTTAAAAAAAGCATAGGCTCAACAGGATCGTCTTGAATGGCATCATCAATATCTATATCGATGGTTACTCCCATGCCAAGTCTAAGCTTTTCAACAGCTACATAATCTTTAACGTGCTCCATTTCTTTCCGAACGGAAACGTAACCCTCATTACTTTCATACAGGATGTATCTCAAAATATTTGAAAGTCTTAAAACCACTTCCGGAGCTGAGTCGGATTTAGAAAGTGTTAAGGCATACAAGTTATTCAAAGAGTTAAACAAAAAGTGAGGGTTGATTTGCGATTTTAAGAATTTCAATTCTGTTTGCAACTGCTCCTGTTGAAGATCTTTTGTGGTTTTCTGATCACTATACCATTGTTTTACCAACTTCAATACCATGGTGGTGATCACGGTAAAAATCACATTGATTATTAGGAAGAGGAAGAATGAATCCGACCAAATTAGTGTTTGTAGTTCCTCATTCTCAACTACAATATGAACCACAATACTCAGAGGGAAACAAACACTAACAATGGCCAAGCCCAAACTCAGTATATATAATAAATAGTTCCTCGCTAGAAGTAAACGTGGTATCAAATAATCGTTGTTAAAATAGGCTACCAATGCATGAAACAGCAAGAGCCCATTGGCAATTACGAAAGATTGAACCCTGCCCTCACCTAACGGAAACAAAACGCTGTACGTCCACGCATAGGTTAGCCAAAAGAACACATGATCGATCCTCCATCTCAAAATGGCGGACTCTATTTTTTGTGTTTGTGTTTCTAAGGGTCTAGACAATTAATTGGTAAAATGACGCAGGATTTCCAACCCTTTTCCGAATAACCGAATTGTGTTCTTGAAATACGTATTCGGAGCTTTCATGGATTGTGTGGATTGCATGGTGGATGTCGTATTTTGCTGATTGGCATCCCTAAAATATGTTGTGGCAGCGAAGTACCCCACCACATTCGCCAACAACAGGGCGATCAAAATGAGTGTTTTTCGTTTTACTTTTTTTGCCATAACATCTACAAACGTCCAAAAACTGTGCCGTTATCTGTTAGACGCTCAAACGCTGACAAAAGTTTCAATGCATGTCAAAATATTCGGATATAATCGCAGATTCTAGTGTCAAAATGGCACTATCCCATTGATTAAAAGGCATTTCAGAAGTTATCGACAATTCCTGTGTGGATAGCCAATTCATCTTGTCGGGGTTGATAATCCCACCTACTTCATACATGTGAAATGCCGCATTATTGGGATGATCTTTGCGCAGCAATGAGCGGCTAAATTTCGCTTTCGGATCTAGCTCATGACTCATCAATTCGTAGATAGTATTGTATAAATCAGCTTGCGAAAAACAGCGATTTTCGAAGTATCCACCGATTTCTGATCGTTCAACGCCCTTTTCCCAGACCCAGAAAGGAATCCTAAAAAAGCCCCTTTGACCAAAATGGGTCCGTTCATTTTGCAGGTATTTTCCATGGTCGGAGGTAACAATGAATAAGGTAGAGTCTAATCTCTTATCGCCTTCCACTTTCGTGAAGAAATCATCTAAACATGAATCGACATATCGAACGCTTGCATAATATTTTTTCACTTCATCCTCATCTGAGTCAATGATATCATACGGTTCGTGTGAGCTGGATAACATAGCTACCGAGAATATAGGTTTAGAGCTCTGAGATAAATCTCGATAAAGCTTATTTAAAACCACTTCATCATGAAAGCCCCAACTCCCCTTTTTTTCCTGATCATTTAACGCCGACTGCTCTATTATGTGTTTAAACCCTCCCGTTTTAAGATACGACTTCAAATTGGCAAATCTCAAATCACCTCCGTAATAAAACCGTGTATCACGTTTATTATCGAGCATTAATTGAGCTAAATTGGGTAATCTACTGGCTCTTTGAGGTTCATGTAAAATACCTTGCCAAGGATTTCCAGGCCATCCGCTCAATATAGAAACAATACCTTTATTTGTTCGATCACCGGTAGCGTAGAAATGGGGAGTGCTATTTCCCTTTTTCATCCATTTGGCACATCTACTTAAACAATCAGGACCTTCTCCAAGCAAAAAATTAGAAACATCCGCTGAAACACCTTCCATGATGATGATGCATATATTTTTAGGCTTGTTAGGGAATGTGGTGAGTACTGAATCACCCTGCCACCAATAAGGCTTGATTTGGGTGATGTAATTGTATTTATTTTTTCGAAAGTGGTCTACATCAGGATACTGATCCGTTAAAAGCAGATAAAAACCTGCGTTCCAAATGGTATTAGTAGCCAATAGATTGATTCCTGGTTTTGTTGATTGCTGTGCATCTCCGATTTGAACCGGGACCTTAGAAATCCCTCCTCTCCCCAAAATAAAAAGTATGGCAAACAACATAATATAATGAACGGCCGTGCTTTTCTTGGTTTGATTTGAAAGATTAACATGAATACGTTTTGCTATCCATCTAGACAAAACAAATAAACCCGCAAAATAACTGGCTAGCATCAACCATATTAACCCCGTAAATGAAGCAATAATCTCTTTGGGGTATTTAAGATAGGTAAGCGCTTGCGTGTTGATTCTGCTTCCCCAATAATGCAATAAAAAAATGTCGGAAGTTGCGATTAGAAAATAGATACTCAATAA
>VMCP01000042.1 GCA_008081305.1 Bacteroidota bacterium
GCAGTATTCTTTGAACGCAAAATCAAACATCTCTCTTCCCATGACCGTTTCTCGCAGGATGTTCAATGCAGTTGCTGGCTTGGCATAAGCATTTGGACCAAATTCTATGATGTTTTCCGAATTGGTCATGATAGGTTCTAGTCGGTTTTTTGGAAGCTTCATGTAGTCCACAATTTTATGGGCTGGTCCTCTTCTTGATGGATAATTATTATCGAATTCTTGTTCCGTTAAAAATTGCACAAAGGTATTTAAACCCTCATCCATCCAGCTCCATTGACGCTCATCTGAATTGATGATCATGGGGAAAAAGTTATGTCCCACCTCGTGGATGATTACACCAATCATTCCGTATTTAATTGCTTCGGTATAATTACCTTCCTTATCCGTTCTTCCGTAGTTGAAGCAAATCATGGGGTATTCCATTCCGCTGGAAGCTTCAACCGAAATGGCAACAGGGTAAGGGTAGGGAATGGTGAATTTTGAATATGTTTTGATGGTATGTGCTACCACTTTTGTTGAGTATTTATTGTACAAGGCGTAAGACTCCTTGGGGTAGTATGACATGCACATCACTTTCTTGCCGTCTACATCAATACCCATGGCGTCCCATGTGAATTTTCTGGAACTTCCCCAGGCAAAATCTCGTACATTTTCGGCCTTGTATTTCCATGTTTTTCTCTCTGATTTGTTGGGTTGTTTTTCCTTGCTTTTAGCGTCTAGTAATGTTACAATCTGAACAGGGGTATTGGATTCTCTCGCTTCTAGCCATCTCTCGTATTCACTTTTACTTAATACTTGCTTGTAGTTTTGGCATTCGCCGGTTGCAGCGATGATATGATCTGCTGGAACATCCATATTCACTTCGAAATCCCCAAAAACCAAAGCAAATTCACCTCTTCCTGTGAACTGCTTATGGTTCCAACCTTGGTAATCACTGTAAACACACATGCGCGGGTACCATTGAGAAATCGTAAATAAGTCATTACCATCTTCCTCAAAGTACTCATAGCCACCACGTCCACCAATTTTCATTCTCTCTGGTATTTTATATCGCCATTTTACTTGAAAGGTAAAAGACTCACCCGATTTTAGCGCTTTAGGAAGGTCAACTCTCATCATCGTATAATTGATGGTGTAGGTCAGCTTATTCCCTTTTTTATCAAGTACATGTTGGATTTTTACACCGTATCCTTTCAAACGATTTTCAATATCTAACACCTCAAGCTTTTCCGCTTGAATGGTTTGATCTGTTTTAAATGGATTATTACCTAAGTTTTCTTCGTTGAAGAAATTACTCTCAGCATTAGGGTCATGCTGGTTCTCATCCAATTGTAACCACAAATAGCTTAATGGGTCTGGGGAGTTATTCGTGTAGGTTATAACCTCTTCGCCGAATAATGTTCTGTTTTCTTCATCTAACTTGGCGTTGATTTTGTAATCTGCTTTTTGTTGCCAGTATTTATGGCCTGGAGCACCAGCCGCATTTCGGTATTCACTTGGATCTGCAAGGATACTTCCCAGTTGTTCGAATTTATTACCGTGATTCGAGGTAGGGTTGTTTTTTAGATTCTGAGCATATAGTATAGTTCCAAACGAGCCCGATACCAAGACTATCAAACAAGAAATGATTTTTCTCGACATAAGCGGCGAAGATAATAAAAAGGGAACGGTCTTTATTAAAGTCTCGAGACGATTAGCATCAGAGAAATAACTGCACCAGCAATGCTTGCTATTTGTATATACTTTGGTTTCCAAGTTGTCGTGTTTTGACTCATCCAAGTCTGCAACAGTATCAATGGAATGATGAAAATGATTTGACCTATTTCCAATCCAATATTAAAGGCAAACAATGGTTGGATAACCGATGTACCTTTACCAAGTAGGGAAGTTAATAAGCCGGAAAACCCGATACCATGTATCAATCCGAAAATTCCTATGAGCGCTAGATCTATTTTGGTTTGAAAATGAATCTGTTTTTGAGGTTTAACCAAAGAAATTATAGAGGCAAGAAGTATGGAAACGGCGATAAGGATCTCAATCAAGGAGGAATTGGTACGTAGCATATCCATTGCGCTAAGTGCAAGGGTTACTGAATGAGCAATGGTAAAAGCCGTAATTCTAATCAGGATGAATTTGATTTCTTTTAGATCCAAGGTTAAAAAGGTCATCCAGAGAAATAACATATGGTCATACCCATTGAAATCTAGGATATGAGTAAAACCTGTTTTTATCCAAAAGATGATATCCAATGTTTGAAAGAATTTATCTTCGAATTAATTAATGAGAACAAAACTACATCTTTTTGCTCTGCTCGTTACGCTTTGGATGGTTTCTACTGCCATGCATCCATTTTATGTGGGTGTCACTCAGGTTAAAATCATAGAAGGAAAAAAAGTGAACATGGAGGTTCGGGTATTTACCGATGACCTTCAAAAATCATTACTTAAGAAAGGGATCACCTTTAGTCCTTTAGAAGTGTCCGATTCTTTAAAAAAACAAGTTGAAGCATATCTATTGGAATATGTAAAACTAAACTACAAAACCGAAACGTTACCACATACATGGGTTCCAGCCAAACTGCAACTTGTTGGTTACGAAAAAGAAGAAGATGCCACATGGTTTTATTTGGAGTTAACCAACCCCTTGAAGAATAGTGCGTTTAAATGGAAATTAAAGAATACACTGTTGATGGATGATCATGACGAACAAGTACATATTGTCCATGCAGAAAAGGGCTCACTCAGGGTTAGTGAGCAACTGAATCGAGACAGAAGATCATGTGTCTTTTAACAAAAAAGCCCGCTTACAAGCGGGCTTTTTTGTTGTCAAATATCTTGATTTACTTAACAATAAAATCACCTTTCATCATTCCGTAATGCGCTGGGAATGTGCATACAAAAGGGTAGGTTCCTACCTCTGGAGTTGTAAATGTGATGGTTTCACTTTCGACA
>VMCP01000008.1 GCA_008081305.1 Bacteroidota bacterium
AAAGATGGAGGCTGATAACCGGCCATACACGACAATCTCCTTTTACCGCTATTTCCCCATTGAAAATCCTCAAGAATTTAGAGACCAGTTGTATTTGAACTGGATTAACCATGAGGTGGTAGGTCGTGTGTATGTGGCTAATGAGGGCATTAATGCGCAGATTGCCTTGCCTTCTGAACGATTTGAAGGATTTAAAACCGACTTGTACAAAATTGAATTCTTAGACGGTATACGTTTGAATGTGGCCATCGAGGAAAATCAGAAATCCTTCATCAAATTAGATGTAAAAGTTCGTCCAAAAATTGTTGCCGACGGTATCCAGGATCCTAGTTTTAATCCTACAAATACTGGTACATATTTAACGGCGGATCAATGGAATGACTATATGGATGATGACCAAACGGTAGTCATAGATATGAGAAATCACTATGAGAGTGAGGTAGGAAAGTTTGAGAATGCAGAGTGTCCAGATGTAGATACCTTTCGCGAGGAGCTCGAAGTGGTTATTGATAAGTACGAAGAGAATAAGGACAAGCGCATATTGATGTACTGTACCGGAGGAATTCGATGTGAAAAAGCGTCAGCCTGGATGCGCCATAATGGGTTTAATGAAGTATACCACCTGAAGGGAGGCATCATAAATTACGTGAAGCAAGTCCGTGAAAAGAATCTGGAGAATAAGTTTAAGGGCGTAAATTTTGTATTTGACCAACGTTTACATGAACGCGTAAGTGATGATATTATTTCCAGCTGTCATCAGTGTGGTGAGCCTGCAGATGTACACATTAACTGTGCGAACACGGCTTGTCACTTGTTGTTTATACAATGTGAAAAGTGTGCGGCAAAATATAATTCTTGTTGCAGCCAGGAGTGTACAGATTTTATAAAGCTCCCGGAAAACGAACAAAAAGAGAAGCGAAAAGGGAGGGTTTCACAACGGGTATTTAGAAAAGGAAGATTTCCTAAAGCACCTTTACAACAAAATAAACACTAAAACGTTATTCATAAATCGGGAAGTGCTCCATTCAATCAAGAAAGTTTGTAATGAGTGCAGAACCCTTATATTCGCAGCGATTTTAATTAATAGAAATCATTTTGAAGTTCATTACCGAAAAAGAAGGACTTGGTTCAGTCCGAATTGCACGAGGTTATAAATTAGTCTTACTAATTGCAGGAATTTTGTATTCAAGCTTGAGTCATGCCCAATGGGGTGGTTTTGAAAGTGAGGATGCTGAGGAGGAAATAGACACGGAGACCGTATCTGATAGTACAGATACTCCTGGCGATGCTGCTGGTGCTGACATGTTTGGCGGCGGCGGAGGTGGCTGGGGAGGTTTTGGTGGCGCTGAAGAAGAAGCGAGTAAAGTAGACACTCTACCGGCGTATGAACGATTTATACCCCCTTACGACAGTTTGCGAGAAATGATTTTCTATGAAGGGGTTATTGAAGACTGGGATTGTGAGTTCTGTATGGAGGACTCCCTTTTTGCCCGTGCTGAACGATATTTTATCGGTCGCTACGGTAAGCGACAATACAAGAAGTTTATTGTAGAGAGAAAAGAATTTGGATTGATATGGCTAAAGATTGAATTGCCTATGATCTTGCAAATTGGCGAATATTCAAAAAAACCAAGTGGCCGATTGGAGTTCAGCCTAGTACTTAGGTTAAAGGAGGCGAGATATAAATACCAATTCGGAAACTTTGCCCATATCACTGCTCCAACAGGACAGGCCGATGCACAAACTAAAACCTATCATGAGTATTACATGAAGGTGAAGAGAGGTTTCCGCGCAACGGATCGATATTTGCTTACCGCAGATAAGGAAGTAAAAGAGACCATTAAAGGTCTCAAGAAAGCGCTCAAAGAGCCGTATCGTCCGGATGATGATGATTGGTAAAATACCTGCTGTATTCGGGGAGGATGAATGTCCACTATTCCGTTTTTTAAAAAAGTTTGTGGATATGTTTGTTATACACTAGGAAACGCCCTATTTTTGCAACCCCAAAATTGACCAAAGACCAATTAAAGTGAACGCGTTAAGTACATACAAAACCAATTCAGCTAACGCTTCTACGGTGACCAAGGAGTGGTTCGTAGTAGATGCAGCTGGTCAGACACTCGGGCGTTTATCTACGCAGATCGCTCGTATCATCCGTGGTAAACACAAGCCTTCTTTTACTCCACACGTTGACTGTGGTGATCATGTAATTGTGATCAACGCTGATCAAGTGAAATTGACTGGTATGAAGATGGAGACAAAGCAATACTTACGCCACACGGGTTATCCCGGCGGTCAACGAGTAGCTTTGGCTAAAACACTTTCTGGTCAAAGAATTATTGAAAATGCGGTTCGTGGTATGTTGCCAAAGAATCGTCTAGGTCGCAAGATCTTCCATAATATGTTTGTATACGACGGCGGTGAGCATCCACACGCTGCACAGAAACCAAAAGAATTAAAGTTCGATAACTGAGAAAATCATGTTCAATAACTCAGGAAGAAGAAAAGAAGCAGTAGCCCGCGTTTACCTTAAAGAAGGTAAGGGTGAAATCACAGTAAACAAAAAGCCCTTGAGTGATTACTTTCCGCTTGAGTGGCACCGTAATACGGTTCAAGCACCATTGTCCTTGACGGAGAACGACAAAAATTACGACGTTTTAGTGAATGTTCGTGGTGGAGGTATCTCTGGTCAGGCGGAAGCGATTCGTTTAGGTATATCGAAGGCGTTGGTAGATATCAACGAAGAATACCGCAGCGGATTGCGTCAGGCTGGTTTCATGACCCGTGACTCACGTGTGGTTGAAAGAAAGAAAAGTGGTCAGAAAAAAGCGCGTAAGCGTTTCCAATTCTCAAAACGTTAATATTTATCAATGGCTTATACTCAACAAGATTTGCTCGATGCAGGTGTACACTTCGGACACTTGACACGCAAGTGGA
>VMCP01000064.1 GCA_008081305.1 Bacteroidota bacterium
CAAAGACAGCATACCCAGCCGCATTTACAAGTACGGACCCTAAGATTACAGGTCTACGACCAATTCTGTCACTCAATGCCCCAAACAACGGAGCAAATAAAAATTGTATAGCAGAAAAAACAGCAGCCACGAATCCTACAGCCACATCGGGCTCCATACTAATGGAAGCATCCACTGCTAATGTCTTTGCCAAATTGGGTAGAATTGGAATAACTATACCAAAACCCAATAAGTCGATGAATATGGTCAAAAACAATATCGCTATGCGCTTATCTTTCATACCTATTCAACCAATTTCGAGGAAACCCAGCTATCGTTAATCGAGATGTATAAACTCTTTCTTACCTCTGTTAATGATCTAACCGTGGAATTAATGATTATTGTATCCCTATCTACTTCACCAGTCCTTAAAGCTAATTGTAACTCATCTACCGTGTAGATTTTTGCTGTGTTACAAAACGCACGCCAAATCAATAATCGATTAAACCAATTAGATGCTTGTTTTTCCAGCAATTTAAAAACTTTATCTATAGAACAGCCCGTTGGAGGGGTTACACTCTCATCAACTGCAACAATTAGAATACAATCATGAAGTATTTCGAAAGATGCGGCTAACTCTGCACCATGCGCTTTCCAACTAGAAACAAATTCTTGAAGCTCAATGAAAAGAGAACTTTTTTCCTCATCATTTAATAATCGGTCTGACCCAAAAAACCAGACTCTCGAATTATCTGGTAATCGCTCTAAACTCATTTAAGATTTTGGTTAACCAATTCAGCAATATCCATTACTTCCACTGAATCCTCTTTTTCAAAATGCTTGGTACCGTCTCTCATCATCGTCATACAAAAAGGACAATTCACAGCGATGATATCGGGGTTTGTATCCAATGCCTCTTCCGCTCGCTCAATATTCACTTCTTTGTTTCCTGCTTCAGCTTCTTTGAACATTTGGGCGCCACCAGCACCACAGCACAACCCGTTGGTACGACATCGTTTCATTTCCTGAAGGTCCGCATCCAACCGTTCAATTACCATCCTAGGGGCTTCATAAATATTATTCGCTCGGCCTAGGTAGCAACTATCATGATAAGTTATTTTCTTACCCTCAAATGCTCCTCCTTCAATAGCTAAACGACCACTCTGAAGCAATTCATTGATAAATTGAGTGTGATGAACAACGTCATAATTACCGCCCAATGAAGGATACTCGTTCTTGAGTGTATTGTAACAATGTGGACAGGCTGTCACCAAACGCTTTATTCCATAGCCATTTAACGTTTCTATATTTTGCATGGCTTGCATTTGGAACAAAAACTCATTTCCAGCTCGTTTAGCAGGGTCTCCGGTACATCCTTCTTCCGCACCCAATATCGCAAACTCAACACCTGCTTTTTGAAGTATCTCAGCAAATGCCTTGCTCACTCTTTGAGCCCTTTCATCATAACTTCCTGCACAACCTACCCAAAAAACAATCTCTGGGACTTTACCTTCGCTAATAAATGCTTGGATTTCTTTGACTCTATCCATTATTCTGCAATTTCGTGAATTTTTCCTGAATTCGTTAAAGAAAAAGGGCGCTTTTGGCGCCCTTTAATTGGTTTAATTGACAAACTAATAACCCACACCTCCTGAACCGACAATTTCCTGATAAGGCATGATCAATATAGGTTCATCAGCTTGTTCGCACACCTTCTGAAAGGAGGAGGTCTTGAAAATACCTTCTGTATTGCTCACTGCGCTAATCCAACAAGGCTTAAGTGTCGCGGCTTTATCTAAGATGGTCTTGGCACATTCTTTTGCTTCTACCTCTTCTCGACTCGCTTGTATTTTACGCTCAAGCATATAATTTTCACCTTGAATACTGTATGTATGCACATAGGTTTTATCTTCCTTATCTGAAGGATTACTTACTCCTAAAACATACACCTTTGCGCGAGTAAAACCTGCCCATTCCGAAACGCGGTAAAACTTCTGTCTTGTTTCAGATTGCCCGTCAAGTGGCATGACAATACTTTTTGGCGTTAGCCATTGTGTATTTTCGTTTAGGAACAAAACTCCTCCTTGAAAACTACTCATTACCGCTGCCATTCCACCACCAAATAGACCTGCCTTTTCGGTTTTTGCTCCTACTACAAACATGTTGCAGTCCTTTTCGACACCCTGTTTAGCCAGCGTTTTCCATAACGAACCATTTACTTTTTCATATTCCAGATCCTTGTAATATTTTAGCTTAAAGTCCTTTTTACAAGCATCTAAGTCTCCGTTGCATAAGTCGTAAGACTCGTCCGTATGGATGTATGTTAAACTTAGGTTGGCTTTACGGCTAATTTCTACCGCCGCCTTAATTGTTTCTTCTGGGTTAACGTTTTTGTCAATTGTAAATAAAATTCTTGTAGTCTTTCTATCCATAGGCAATTTAGGTTTAGTTAAAACAAATTAACTCCAATTACCCATTAAAAGCAACAAATAAATATTACATAACCGTCAGAAAATTATGAAGATGCAAGATTCCTATTTAGCCCAAATATTGTACTTCAGAATACAATAAATGGCTCTAAATCCGTCTTTCCAACCGATTTTCTTGCCTTCCTCAAAGGTTCTTCCATAATAAGATATTCCTACCTCATATACACGAACACCTTTAACTCGAGAAATTTTTGCCGTAACCTCAGGTTCAAAACCAAATCTATTCTCTTTTAATGTTAACGATTGAACTAGATCCGTACGGAACATCTTATAGCAGGTTTCCATATCTGTCAAATTCAAATTGGTAAACATATTACTCAGGAAGGTTAAAAATTTATTCCCAATAGTATGCCAAAAAAACAAAATCCTATGAGGGTTAGCACCTTGAAACCTTGAACCATATACTACATCGGCAAATCCTTCAACAATAGGTTTTAACAAATCGTTATATTCTCTAGGATCATATTC
>VMCP01000067.1 GCA_008081305.1 Bacteroidota bacterium
AATACTCCACTGCCGCCTCTATATCCTCGTTCTCTTCACCACTGAAATATTCTACCAATTCTTCCTGTAGTTCATCATCTAAAAATTGATTTAAAAAATAGCGGATATTAATTTTTGTCCCTGAATTTACAATTTGGGTTAATTCATCCAGTAATTCATCAAACTCAATTTTTAACTGTCCAGCGATGTCAGGAAGATCTACTTTCTTATCAATATTCAATATAATATTCACACGCTTTGCAGACCGTTCAGAATTACCCTTTAGGACGATATCTTCGGAACGTTCTATTTCATTTTCTTCGACGTATTTAGCGATAAAATCAATAAAAGGCTGTCCAAACTTTTGGGCCTTGTTTTTTCCCACCCCGTTGATATTGGCTAGCTCCGACATACTCATCGGGTACTTTGTTGCCATATCCTCCAAACTAGGATCTTGAAAAATCACATATGGAGGTAGACCTTTCCCCTGGGCCACTGTTTTCCTTAACTCTTTAAGGGCTTTGTACAGTGTTTCATCACTTAAAGACTCTAACTTGAAACTATCAAACGCCTCATCGTTCACATTATCGTATTCGGTATCTACCGGCATCAGTAACGTATGAGGTTGTTCTAAGAAGGATTGTGCTTTCGAGGTTAAACTTAGCAAACCATATCGTTCGATACTTTTATTTAGAAAACCTTCAACTAACGCCAATCTAATGATGGATTTCCAAAATATTTTGTCCTTATCCTTCCCTCTGCCAAATGCTGGAAGTTCATCGTGCTTGTATTGTTTAATCAGAATATCTTGTTTGTTTCCGATAAGTATATTGACCCAATGAGACATGGTAAAGTCTCCCTTCACCGATTCTATCAAATTGAGCGCTGACAACATTGAAGTCTGAACATCCTCTTTAGGCTTAGGACTTGCACAGTTATCGCACATTTTTTCACAGTTCTCTTCATCAAAAGATTCGCCGAAGTAATGCAAAAGTAGTTTACGGCGGCATTGGCTACTTTCTGCGAAGGCTTCTGTCTCGGCAATAAGCAAACGACCAATTTCTTGTTCAGCCACAGGCTTATCCTTCATGAACTTTTCTAGTTTCTCAATATCATTGGGATTATAAAAAAGAACACATTCACCTTTTATTCCGTCTCTTCCTGCTCGACCGGTTTCTTGGTAATAACCCTCTAGGCTCTTGGGTACATCGTAATGTATGACGTAGCGAACATCGGGTTTATCAATACCCATACCAAAGGCGATAGTCGCCACAATCACATCGCAATTTTCCATCAGAAAATCATCCTGATGTTGGGCCCTGACTTTTGCATCTAAACCTGCATGATAAGGCAGTGCACTGACGCCATTTCGCTGAAGCATTGTAGCAATTTCCTCAACCTTCTTTCGGGATAGACAATAAATAATACCTGAGTTGCCTTCTCTTTTTTTAATGAAGGAAATTATTTCTTTGTGCACTACATCCTTTCGACCCTTCGGACGAACGCGATAAAACAAGTTGGAACGATTAAATGAACTTTTGAACAACTCGGCATCCAGCATATTCAAATTCTTCTGAATATCATGCTGAACTTTTGGTGTAGCGGTAGCGGTTAATGCTAAAACTGGAATGTCTCCAATTTCTTTAACCATCTGCTTAATTTTTCGGTATTCAGGACGAAAATCATGTCCCCATTCAGAAATACAATGCGCTTCATCTACAGCCACAAAGGAAATTTTTACAGAGGATAGTAATTTTAGTGTTTCTGATTTTTTTAATGTTTCCGGAGCAACATACAACAGTTTTGTTTCCCCAGACACCACATCTTGATGCACCTTTTGAAGTTCTGATTTGTTCAAAGAACTATTTAAAAAGTGAGCCAGACTGCTGTTTTGAGAAAACCCTCTGAGGTTATCTACCTGATTTTTCATTAAGGCAATTAGTGGAGAGATCACAATCGCTGTACCCTCCATCATCATTGCAGGCAACTGGTAGCAAAGAGATTTACCCGCACCGGTAGGCATAATAACAAAGCAATCATTACCCCTCATCATATGATGAATTACTGCCTCTTGATTCCCTTTAAATGAATCAAAACCAAAAACATCTTTAAGGAATTTTTTGGGGTTATGATTTTCTAAATTGGCGGCCGCTACCATGGAGGCTTTGCTCAGGTTTGATATGTGAAAATACAACAATTTTCACACCTTAACAATCCTTTAATATTCAGAAGTTTACACGGTCATCGAAATGCTCTGTTCCTTTGGGCTTTTTTCGCTTATTTTGTAGATACAGAACGCTCTAGGAGAGTGTGTTTAAAATCCCATGCCCCATCATACGGAAGAACAAATCATTGAAATCGGCAAAGAAGCCATTTTAAGTGAGTTAAACAGCTTAAGTGTCTTACCTGAATATATCAATCGAGATTTTTACCAGGTAATACAGTTGATTTTTAACTCTTCCTCACGAGTGGTACTTACCGGGATTGGCAAAAGCGCTATCATCGGACAAAAGATCACAGCCACTTTAAATAGTACGGGGCAGCCCGCTTTATTTATGCATGCGGCAGATGCCATCCACGGGGACTTAGGAATGATTCAAAACAATGATGTCATTATTGCCATCTCAAAAAGCGGTAATACCTCAGAAATGACGGCACTTTTCCCCTTACTCAAGAAACTAGATAATCCAGTAATTGCCATGATTGGAAACGATCAAAGTTTCATGGCAAAACATGCGGATTACATCCTAAATACCACCGTAGATAAAGAAGCTTGTCCAAACAACCTTGCCCCAACTACAAGCACTTCTGCCCAACTAATGATGGGTGACGCACTTGCCATAACGCTGCTAAAATTAAGAAACTTCACGGGGAGAGATTTTTCCAAATTCCACCCCGGTGGGGCACTAGGCAAAAGGCTCTATCTAACCTGTGGAGATATTGCTAAGGAACAC
>VMCP01000154.1 GCA_008081305.1 Bacteroidota bacterium
GGACGCACTGGTGTATGCCCAACGTTACAATCCTGAATTGGTAATTGACTTAGCTACCTTAACAGGAGCTGCGGCCCGCGCAATTGGTAGATACGCCATTGTGGGTATGGGTAACGCGCCAAAAGAAAAAATGGAAGCGTTACAACATAGCGGGTACAAAACTCGAGAACGCGTGGTTGAATTTCCGTTTTGGGATGAATACAAAGAATTACTCAAAAGCCCTATCGCCGATCTTAAAAATATTGGCGGAGCAGAAGCAGGGGCAATCACCGCGGGCAAATTCTTAGAGCATTTTACAAATTATCCCTACATCCATCTGGATATTGCTGGTCCCGCACATCTGGCTAAGCGAGTTGGCTACCAAGTAGAAGGAGGAACTGGGATAGGCGTGCGTTTGCTTTTTGACTATTTAAGCAATTACTAGAATGAGCGATAAAAAAGAAAACACACCACAAGGCGATTCTGAGGGTAATCCAAGGAATGACCAGAATAAAAACCGGAACAGAAATCGGAACAGAAATCGCAATCGTAAACCAAAAGAAAACATTGCTGCATCTGATGGAGAAAAAGCCTCAGCTAAACCGGAAGAAGAAGCAAACAACAACCGGAATAAAAACAGAAACAGAAATCGCAATCGCAATAAACAGAAGGGTCCAGTAAAAGATGTGAAAGCATCACCTTTGAGCGATAAAGAATCCACGTTTTTACAAGAACAATCCGAGATGTTCAGTGAGAACGTTAAACCTGGTGAGATACAGGCGCGTACTGCTGTGGTTCTTGAGAAACCCACAATCGGAATCACCTGTGGCGACCTCAATGGAATTGGCTTTGAACTAATCATCAAAACGCTGGAAAACAAAGAAATATTAGATCTCTGTACGCCGGTAATTTTTTCTTCAAGCAAGGTTGCTTCATACCACAAAAATGCCTTGGACAAAAGGGAATTCAATTTCTTTATATGCAATAGCATTGAGGATGTAAGAGAGAAGAAACTGAACTTGATAAACACCTGGGAGGATAATGTTGAGCTGAATCTTGGGACACCAACGGATGTAAGCGGAGCATATGCTCTTAAGAGCATTGATGCTGCCATAAGCGCAGCAAAAGCGGGTAAAATAGATGCCATTCTAACTGCACCAATTAATAAGCATAATATTGCTCAATCCTTAGAGGGGTTTAAGGGACATACAGGATACTTATCAGAATCATTCGGTGACGATGTTTTGATGATCCTTTCATCAGAAGAATTAAAGGTTGCAACTGTAACTGGTCATGTTCCCATTTCACAAGTTGCCGAATCGTTATCAATAGAGAAAATCACACGTTCCATTGAGCTCTTGGCGCAAAGTCTAAAGCGAGATTTTTGTATTGTCAATCCCAGTATTGCGGTTTTAGGTTTAAACCCACACGCGGGAGAAATGGGTACTATTGGGGTTGAAGAAGAAGAAATAATCAAGCCTGCCATTGAAAACGCTAGTGCAATACAGGCTATAGTAAAGGGGCCTTTCCCTGCAGATGGCTTCTTTGGTCAAGGGTATGACACTAAGTTTGATGCTGTATTAGGAATGTACCATGATCAAGTATTGGTGCCTTTTAAAGCCTTAGCAATGGGAAGAGGGACGAATTTTACCTCAGGTCTCTCCGTGGTACGAACATCACCCGACCATGGAACAGCAATGCATCTTGCAGGTAAAAACAAAGCTAATGAGCATTCATTCCGCTCAGCTTTATTTACCGCAATTGATGTTGTCAACAATAGAAAAGCTTTTGATGAGATGACAGCAAACCCAATCAAAAAACAAAACGATAAGCGTTAGAAGTTTTCAACAATTTGAATATCTTTGCACGCTCATTCAGATGAGAAACTAATGAAGGCTAAAGACTTTACCATTTCTTTTAGCGGCTTAAAGCTTGGTCCTCACGAGTTTGAATACGAACTGAATGACATGTTCTTTACTCTTTTTGAATTCACAGATTACCGCGATTTGCAGGGCAAAGCAGTAATGAAAATGTTGAAAAGTGA
The DNA here is from genome assembly GCA_008081305.1 of Bacteroidota bacterium. Lineage (GTDB taxonomy): Bacteria > Bacteroidota > Bacteroidia > NS11-12g > UBA955 > VMCP01. The sequence continues at coordinate 2,024 of VMCP01000154.1, forward strand.
AACAGTATTTGATCTTGATTTCACGTTCAACGGTTCTATTACGGCGCCATGCGACGTTACCAACGAAAACTTTACTCAAGCACTAACAAATAGTTTTGAAATGCAAGTAAAGTTTGGGGAAGAATACAACGATGAAAATGATGAGCTTCTCATTCTCCCTCACGGAGAGCATTCGTTCAACATTTCTCAAATTTTATACGAGTTAGTTGTTCTAAGCATTCCACCCAAATTAACTGGGCCTAACGCAGGAAACGGTGTTGAAGATTTTATAGAAGAGGACGGAAAAGAAAGTACTGATCCTAGATGGGATCAATTAAAAAATTTGTTGAATAATAAATAACATTTAGATATGGCACATCCTAAGCGTAGACAGTCAAGCACAAGAAGAGACAAGCGCAGAACGCACTACAAAGCGGCCGATCAGCAATTAGCGATTTGCCCTACTACTGGCGAAGCACACCTTTACCACCGTGCGCACTGGCACGAAGGAAAACTTTACTACAAAGGTAAAGTGGTCATGGAACAAGCTTAATTGTTTAGATAAACAATTGATTTATAAATAAGTAGCCCCTCAAAAGGCTACTTTTTCTTTTTTAAACCGGGTTTTTTAAATAGGTCGCCTATTTTAGCCCCCTCAACGAGATAGGATGAAAGCAGCAATTACAGCCATCGGAGGGTATGTTCCTGAATATGTTCTAACCAACAGCGAGTTGGAATCCATGGTAGACACCAATGATGAATGGATAACTACTCGAACTGGAATCAAAGAAAGACGTATTTTAAAACCTGAGGAGGGACGCGGCGCATCCTATTTAGCTATTAAAGCGGTTGAAGCAATGA
>VMCP01000198.1 GCA_008081305.1 Bacteroidota bacterium
GATAACAAAACATGGATACCTTCAAATTTCAATGAAGAGCACCTTAGCGAGCGCGGTGACGAGGCTTGGAAACAAGCATTAAGCGACCTAGGAGGCACCTATAAATGGTTGGCAAATGCGCCAATGGATGTTAATTTGAATTAATCCTCAACAGGGAATAAAACCTTCAGTTTCACTTTCAAATTTGTAAGTGAGCGTAAGTATTTAGTAACCTCAGCGATATCCGTATTGCGATGCATGAATTCTATAGTCATATGGATTGGGTCATAACATTCTTTTTCATGATACGCTCTTTGGTGTAATATTTCATCTCTAATAATCAGACGTGTTTGCGCAAAACTCAGTCCGTTCGCCTCGTATCCACTCCAAGATAAATTGATGTCTTCATTTGAAAAATATCGAATGTAAATCTCATCTCGATGACAGGGCAAGGGTAATATAAAATCCTTTAAGTCAACATATTCTAAGTGACCTGAATCCTTCCAGAATCTGTCATTTTTTATGCGTATGACATTTGACCAACCCAACGATGCTCTCAGTGAAGTATCAAAGAGTACTCGATTCATCAATATAGAATCATCCGGATCCACCATAAGAACAGCAGGTTCAAGAGGAACGCCCATATCCACTAATAGAATAGGTAACCAGTCGGTCATAGTTAAAGAATCATCCATTAAACGCATCCTCAATGCAAATAGGGGTTGATCCTGTTTTGTATTGGGGTTTTCAAATAAGCTGTTAGAGATGAATCCTTGGCTGATGATCAGTGAATCTAAATCGAATACGGATTTAACCTTTTCCTTGAATTGCTCTGAACCTTCGCATTCAATAAAATGAAGATCAGGCTGTTGGGCATTTAACCTGAGGATACAAATGATTCCAAAACAAAAAAGAGAAACTCGCTTAAAGTACATTTAACATTCAAAGATGAGATATCTTTTTCGTTTGAGTCTTAAAATTCGATAATTTCGAAGACGCATGCATTCCGTTTTAAACTTATTCTCTACCCTCTCTAAAAACGAAATAACTTATGAAAAGCTAGGTGAACTTACCAGGTCAATAGATGTACATCGATTGGATTTTTCAAAAAATGCGGATGATTATGAAAAATCAGAGGCCAGTGATTATTACCGAGACATCAAATTACTTGATCCTTTGGAGGTTGCTGTTTTGTATTGGCCTCCAGAAGCGGCTTCTGCCATTCATTTTCATTCAGGATTTTACGGTTATGTGTTGGTATTGGATGGTGAAGGGGAAAATATTGAGTTTTCATTTAAAGAAGGCAAGCTCAAACAACTTAGAACCTTGTGTTGCCGTAAAGGCGGTATCATGAACGAACCGGATGGAATCATCCACTTAATTCGCAACAGCAGTAAAACCAATGCACTTATCACCCTGCACATTTATTATCCTGCTCTCGAAAACTTGGATGGTTTAACCTTGTTTGACCCCGTAACCAAAAACATGGGTACCTTAAATGAAAAAGCGGCCAATGCCAGCTTTCGGGAACCAAAAGAAAACTTTAAATATTTTAGGGAAAACGCCTTCGTTTTTGAAGGACAAAATGCAAAAGGCAATAGCCATTTTGTATATCCTATTCTGCCTAAGCCCAGTTCAGAAGAAATATCAGAAATGCTGCAATCTTATTACAACGAACAGGCAAAAGAATACGATTCATTTGATACCCAACATCAGTCTCGTACCGCCTATACACGCGCAATTAATAAGGCCATTGCCGATGATTTTGAAAACCTGAAACCAAAAATGGTGTTGGATATTGCTGGTGGAACTGGAAGACGAAGCGAAGAAATTCGCGACCTCTGCTCCTCAGAATTTGGGGTTAGTATTTTAGACATGAGCGAGTCAATGGTACAAGAAGCGATTGAAAAGGGATTTGAAGGCATACACAGCACGTACCTTGATCACGAGCTAAGACCTGAATATTACGATGCTTGTTACTTTTTGTATGCATTCGGACATGTTCCAAACAGTGAAGAGAGATTTGAAACATTGAGAAAAATTTATAAGGAACTCAAAACCGGTGGTAGATTCTACTTTGATGTTTTTAACATAGAAAATAAAAACGAATGGGGTTTAACGGCAAAATCCATACACTACAGTCATGGTTTGAATTATATGGGTTACGATGAAGGGGATGTCTTTTACAAAAAAAACGGCGGCAATGCTGTGGCCTACCTACATTATTTCCACGCAACAGAATTAGAGCATATCATCCAAAAAATAGGCTTTAAAATCGTATCACAACGCAACATTGGATATGTAAAAAATGCCGGCGAATGGACGGACAACCCTGCGGAAGGAAATCTGTTTTACATTCTTGAGAAGTAGGTTTAATCCTTCTCCCAATGATCAATGGCCGCTGATACGGTTGCATCTCCGGTAACATTTACCACGGTTCGGCTCATATCCAAAATTCGATCTACAGGAAATAGAATACCAATCCAAGCAGGGTTTAATCCAATGGCACTAAGTACCATCACCAGCATCACCAATCCTGCACTCGGTACGGCTGCAGAACCAACAGAAGCCAAGGTAGCCGTTACCACGATCATGAGGTATTGAGAAAACTCGAGTTCGATTCCGTGCATCTGTGCTAAAAATACGGTTGCTACGGCTTGATACAAGCTGGTACCATTCATATTCATCGTTGCCCCAATGGGCAATACAAAGTCCGCCACTGACTTTGAAACTTTCATGTTCTCCGTCACACATTCCATCGTAACAGGAAGCGCTGCCGCACTCGAGCTACTTGAAAAAGCCAAGAATTGAGCTGGACTCAAGTCTTGAAAGAGCTTTTTGTACTTGAATTTCTTCTTCTGTATCTGCTTCAATA
>VMCP01000181.1 GCA_008081305.1 Bacteroidota bacterium
GGTAATCGATTTATGATCGGTGGTAGCCCTGAAAGGTTTCTTGCTAAACGAGGTTCAAAACTAATCAGTCAGCCCATTAAGGGGACAAGTAAACGCACGGGTAATGAAGATACTCAAGAGCGCAAATCATTGGCGAATAGTGCAAAAGATAGGGCTGAGAATATCATGATCGTAGATTTGGTAAGAAACGACCTTTCTAGAGTTTCAAAAGTGGGTAGTGTGAAAGTAGAAGAATTGTGTGGTATTTATACCTTCCCAAATGTTCATCAAATGATTTCTACTGTTATTTCAGAAGTGTCAGATGATGTCTGCTTCAATGATATTATAGAAGCTACCTTTCCAATGGGAAGCATGACGGGAGCACCTAAAATTGAAGTCATGAAGCATATTGATCGATTAGAATCTTTTAAGCGCAACCTATACAGTGGGAGCATCGGCTACTGGAACAATGGTGATTTTGATTTAAATGTGGTGATTAGAAGTCTAGAAAAAGTGGGTGATTCTTTATTCCATAGTGTTGGAGGTGCCATAACCTATGATAGTATCGCGGCAGATGAATACGAGGAATGCCTGACCAAGGCGCAATCCATTAGAAAGCTGATTTAATCCTCGAATTTGTACCCGACACCCTTTACGGTGAATATGTAGTTGTCTTCGAGTTTTTCGCGGATTTTTCTAACGTGAACGTCTATGGTACGATCAACCACAAGTACTTCATTTCCCCAAACATTCTCTAAGATCTCATCGCGTGAAAATACACGTCCAGGTTTGGTGGCCAAAAACGAAAGTAATTCAAATTCTTTACGAGGAAATTGGATGGCTTTCCCGTTATATTCTACAACAAATCGTTCACGATCTATGACAAGGTTGTCAAACTCCATTTTTGCAATTTCTTCTTCTGTTGGTGCGGACTGACGTCTTAAAATGGCTTTGATTCTGCTTAGTAAAACCCTTGAGCGAATAGGCTTGGAAATATAGTCATCTGCTCCCGCTTCAAACCCAGCGAGTTCAGCAAATTCTTCGCTTCTCGCCGTAAGAAATATGATAGCAATTTCGGAAGTTTCGGGATCCTCCTTAAGCTGTCTGCATGCTTCCATGCCATCCATAACAGGCATCATGACATCCATAAGGATAAGGTGTGGTTTTACTTTTCTTGCTTTATCCACGCCTTGTTGCCCATTGGCAGCAACGTACACCTCATAACCCTCCTTGTTAAGGGAATGACGTATAAGTTCTAGGATATCTTGTTCGTCATCGACAACTAGGATTTTCGTGTTTTTCTTCATTTGCTCCATACAAAGAAATCTCTAGAAGATGATCAGCAAGTTTCTTTAGTGTTAATAAAGCATTACCATGGTGTCTTGGTTGATTTATTTCGAACCAAGTAACTCTTCTAATTTGTTGGCTAGCGCTTCTCCCCGTAATCCTTTGGCTATGATTTTACCTTCCTTATCCAATAAGAATGTTTGAGGGATCGAATGAACTTGGTATAAACCTGCTGGAGCGCTTCTCCATCCTTTTAAGTCGCTTCCATGTATCCATGTAAGGCCATCTGCTTCGATTGCTGCTTTCCAACGATTGCGGTCTGTATCAAGAGATACACCCATAATCTCGAAGCCTTTATCCTTGTATTTCTGGTATAGTCGAACAACATTAGGGTTTTCCCGTCTACACGGCCCACACCATGATGCCCAAAAATCAATCATAACTATTTTTCCTCGAAGAGAACTCAACGTGACTTTTTTATTGTCGGGACTCATTAGGGATATTTCCGGTGCTTCACCACCATTCATTAATGAGGCTTCATTCTTGAATTTCTCCTTGATTTCGATAGCATATTTTGATTTGTCATCTGCTTTTTCAGCGCAAACTACAGCATGCTTAAAAAGCTCATATCCAGGTTTATCCAATGCCCCAAAAGCAATAATAAAATAGGGTATAAAACCTTCTTTTTGCTCCATGGCTGTGTTTAACATAAAGTCATTACGTTGTTTCATCAGTCGGGTATAACGAGAATTGATAACAGCCGCTTGTTGCATTCCGTTTCCATCCTTTTGAATGGCTTCAGCTTCTTTGCGAAGGGCGTCAAAGTCTTTCATAAAAGATTGATTCGCCTTCACTATTTTTCTAAGCAAACGACTATCGCTAAGTTCTACTCCTTTGATATCATAATCTACATAGTTACCCACGAGGCTTAAGTCTAATTCCAAACGAGAGTCATTATTGAGCATCATATAAACAGAAGCTTGCGGCCCCATTTGTAGCTGGCAAAAAACATCGTGTTTGGTATGTCCTTTTAGTTTGAAATTCCCTTCTTCATCGGTTCTGGCGCTATCAATGAAAACCAACTGTTGTGGTGTCATTTCCCATAATATCAACAAATGCTGTGGGGAGTTTTTTAGTTTGCCCTCAAGAATGAATCCATCGTCCACCTTTTCTAAGGTGCCTTTTGTAGGTGTGATGAGATCGTTGATTTCATCTTTGATGTTCTTTTCGGTTTTATTAGCGTTGAGGTTGTTATTGCAGGCAAAGAGCCCAAATAAAATGAACCATAACGAGATTGACTTGCGGGGATAAAACTGCATGATTCCAAAGATACAAAAAATGAGTCCTTCAGGACCTTAAAACGATATAAGTAAACCTAAATGGGGTTAATCCAATGAAACGTCTTTTGGATGTAAGGCATCTTCAACGCGGTAATCACCAATGGCAGTTCGTCGAAGATTGGTAAGATAAGCTCCACTGTTTAGCTTTTCCCCGAAATCTCTCGCTAAACTTCTGAGGTAGGTTCCTTTTGAGCAACGCACGAAGAAGTCGATCTCTGGAAGGTCAATTCTAGTTATT
>VMCP01000251.1 GCA_008081305.1 Bacteroidota bacterium
CTTAGAAATAGGAACCAGGAACTAGGAATTAGGAACAAAAAAAGGGCCGCTTGCGCGACCCTCTCCATTCTCTGTATTTGCGATCAACTTACATTGAGTAAGAGAATTTCACTGAAACGGTAGTTCCTGGTGCCAACTGCTGGAAGAATTCCGAATTGGCTTGATAGGAACTAAAGATTTGCTCACGCTTGTCGTTGAGCAAGTTGCTAACCTTCAACGCAAGGTTCATTCTGTTTTTATAACCGAATTTACCACTAGCGGTAAGGTTTAAACTGTGGAATGGCACCGTAAATACATCGGCACGATTCGCATATCCTACAAATTGTAAGGTAGGACCTTGTACGTTATAATACACCCCTGCTTCAAAAAGCTTGGTTCTACTCTGGTAGCCTAATCCGCCATTCACGATGTAAGGAGCCTGTCCAGCCATTGCTCTTTTTCTAGAAATCGTTTGTCCATCCCTAGCACCAAACGTTCTCGATAAGAATTCGGCATCGTTAATACTGATTTCAGATTGTGTTACCGTCACATTTGTATTGAAACTAAAATATTTCAAGGCGGAGTGAACAACCTCTAAGTTCTTACGTAGTTCAAATTCAGCCCCTAAAATGGTAGCATTACCCACGTTTCTTGGCTGGTAAGCATTGTTATCGGCCATGTACTGAACAATCTCAATAGGATTGGTCATCGACTTGTAGAATACACCAACAGACACCATATCTGAACGCTTCATGAAAGTTTCAAATCGAAGATCAAAGTTGTTGATATTTGTTGGACGTAGATCACCGTTCCATAATAATAGATTCTGTGATTGACCGTTCTCATCCACGATATTCACAGATTCGCTAAACAAACCACCTTGGAACGAACGACCTGTGATTGGATCCAATATTTGAGCGAAAGAAAGTTCTTTAAAGGATGGACGTGCCGTTGTTTGGGTAAACGAAGCACGAAGGTTGGTTTTACGCTTTAAGCGATAGACCATGTTCACGTTAGGGAATAAACGGAGATGATTCATTACCTCTTGGTTATTCAACTCATCGCCGTTCTGATTGATTCCAGAGTAGAATTGCTGATACATTTCTCCTCGTAAACCAACAATCAATTTAAAGTCTTTTGTAAAATCTACATCACCAGAAAGGTAAGTAGCCGCATAATTAACCGAACCCTTAAATGCATTCGGATTATTTCTAAAACCTCTACCATCTACAAAATCAGCGGTGTAATAAAAACCATCACGATTTGTGGAAGACATTAGGTTCTGGTCTAACATGATAATTTGTGGATCTTCAAACCCATCGAAACCACCCTGAATTTGATAAGACTCAATGCTGTAGTCGCGGTATTTAAAGGTATAAGCAGCACCAAACTTTAAGGTTGTTTTGAAACCAGATAGACGGGTTTTCCTAGTTATATCCAAACGATTCGCAACATTGTATTCCTGAAGTGACCGCCAAATTCGTTGAGGGAAACCAGCTTCAGAACTGATAGTCAAATCAGGCACTCTAATACGCGTAAACCGCACATCAGGGTCATACATGGTAGATAAAGTAGGAGCTACCTTCCATTCAACTTCCCAATTACCCCTATCACGAGTATGCTTACCCGATAAGAATGCATTGGTTAAGCTACGATGATTAAATTCAAGGTTATACTGCTGAGCATCCCAATTTGCTCCTTGAAGTGAATTCCTAAAGAAGAATTTACCTGCCTTTGATTCTCCATTCTGTATGTGCAAAATATTGAATCGGAACTTATCGCTCTTAGATTTTAAAGCAATGCTTCCCAAATAACCTAAGATCACATTATTAACCCCGTAATTACCCGTTTGACGTTCAAAAGGAATCAATTCCGTTTGAGAGGTTTCATTCTGCTTTGCGTATAAGTTAAATTGAGCGTCACGGAAGAAATCCGTTTGGTTCTTATAACTCAGTGATGATTGGTAACCCAAGGTATACTTGCGATTCAATTTTTTTGTATTGGCAAAAGAAATACCAAAATCAAAGTTCACTGGACTTGTTTTCTCAGTAGTTCCTAGGTTTTTATCAAAATCACCATTGATCCTGTAAAACTCATCGGCTAAGGAATTACCGCTTACCGCATCAACTACGGATGGGATTTGATTTAACCCTTTGGTCGGATTTCTTCTCTTTCCGTTATCAAAGCCTAGGAAATCGGTAGAACTTCCTTCATAATCAAGGTAATCCGATTGTAAATGCATGGCGGGGTTATATCCCAAACCAAAAGAAACATTGAATGATTTCTTAGAAGGAAAATCTCTAGTAGCAAGATCCACAATACCTCCGGTAAAATCAGCAGGCATATCAGCGGTGAATGTTTTTGCAACGACAATGTTATCGATTACCGCTGTTGGAAAAAGATCCATTTGAATGGAGTTCCTGTCTGGGTCAAGACCAGGAATATCTACTCCGTTCATGGTAGTTTTTGTGTAACGATCACCTAAACCACGCACATATATGTATTTTCCACCTTCAATGGAAACACCTGTAACGCGTTTCATTGCGGATGCAGCATCACCATCACCAATTCTCTTAAAGGATGCTGCTGAAATTCCATCAATCATATTAGGAGCCATGCGTTTGGATGTGAGTAAAGCAGACTCGGTATTCTGCATTCTTTTTACCGATATCCTAACCGCTGTCATACTCTCGGTAACTGGGCTCAAACGAACATCACCTATCGTCGTTACTTCTCCAAGTTTTACCACGATGTCGGTCAAATTCAAGTCAGCATAATTGGCGAGTATAAGGCTGAAGGTGTGCGTTCCAGCTGCTGCGGTCAGTGCAAATTGGCCATCA
>VMCP01000094.1 GCA_008081305.1 Bacteroidota bacterium
TCCAACGGCGCATCAAATAAGTACGCGCTGAATCAGCACGGCGTTGGGCCAGTCGACGATTATATTCAACACTTGCACGACAGTCGGTGTGTGATCCCAATTCCGCAATCAAACGAGGATAGCGAATCAACACTTCTTGTGCGAATGTATCCAATACCGCAGCTGCATCTGGACGAATGGCTGCTGAATCTAAATCATAGAAGATAGGAAGTGCAATGATTTGGTCGAGTGGATTAACCAAACAAAAGTCTTGGATTAACTCCGTAGAGAATCGTATGCCGTGAGTGGTACGACCCACAGGAGGTTTTTCAAAGTAGTAAAGCTCAGGATAGGTAGCCGAAAGCTCATAATTGGTCTTCGGTTTCAATTGAGCGCGATATACTCCGTTGTCGTCACACTTCAACACGATTTTAGAGGTATCGTTGTCGTTGGAAATGGTAACAGTAGCTCCTTTCAAAGGTTTATTGGTATTACAATCGGTTACCACACCGCGAATGTTGATGATCAATGGTAATACATCAAACTTATAAATGTCATCATCGTTACGACGAGACCCACGATTCGAAGTAAAGAAACCACGCTTTGCGCTTTTACCAGTGAACGTGATTCCGAAATCGTCACCACCGGAGTTCAATGGTTCACGTAAGTTCTCCATCATATCCCATTTGGTTATGTCATCGGTTTTATCAGCGGCAAAAAAGTCTAAACCACCCAAACCTGGCCACCAGTCGGAACTGAAGTATAAACGGTTATCGTGTTTATTAAAATAAGGGAAATATTCGTTTCCTGGGGAATTAATTTGTGGACCAAGGTTCACCGGATTACCCCAAGAACGACTTCTGCGGCTGTAGGTAACGGCCCAGATATCAAATCCACCATAACCACCTTCCCTGTCGGAAGAGAAATAGAGGACTTTATCATCTGCGCTTAATGCCGGGTGACCGTATGAGTGACCGGTATCGTTTTTACAAATAGTTAAGGGTTCACCTAAGTTCCAGTCTGGACCCACTTTCTTCATGCGATAGATGGCACATTTTTCTGCTTTTCCGTCTTCACCACCACATTGTGTCATGTACATCTCAGAGAAACGACGGTTAAAGGTGACACCTCCTTCGTTAAACTTGGTGCTGCTACCTTTTGCAAATACCGGACGATCCCAATCTAATTCAGGGTTTTCTTCTTGCTTTTGACCACGGCGTCTTTTAGGTCTTTTACCTTTAACATACCACAAGTCTGACCAGTGTTCCATGGTTCCACCGTAAATTCTTTTGTTTACTCCTCCCTCACGGTCGGACGCGAAAAATACCACATCATCACGACGGGAAGCAACCATTGGAGCCCAGTCATTCGCACGAGAGTTGGCACGCTTGAACTCTTCTACTTGGAAAAGGGAGCTGTCCTTGGTCCATCTCAACGCCAATTCACAACCGTACATCTTTTGTAATACGAGTGAATCATTTGGAACCTGCTCAAGGTAATCATCGTAAGCCCCGAGGGCCTTACGGTAATCTTCCATTTTCTTGAGCATGTTGGCCTTCATCAACAATGCCTTGGTATTTCGAGGATCGTTACGCAGTACACGATCGTACAACTTTAATGCTTTTGGGTATTGGTTGTTCAAACGGTAAGATTCAGCGGCCAGTAAAAGCGCTTCCTCTTTTTTCTTCTTATCCTCCTCGGAGCGGTAAACCGCTTCGAAGGTCACCGCCGCTTGTCCAAAGTATCCCTGATCGTAGAGTGTTTTGGCCTCTTCGAACTTAGGTGCACAACCCGTGAACACCCAGCTAGCAAACAGAGAGAGAAGAGTCAAACGTAAAACCCCAAATAGGGACTTTTTTGACTCGTTTTGGTAGATCTTTCGCATCTTCACAGTATAGCCTTAATTTAAAACGCTAATTAATGAATTATGCGCCAAACTTCAAAGAAAAACGCGGCTTTTATTTTGCGGCTGAACTCAGATTAATTGCGTTGAATCTTAAGACGTTTGGTCTGGTCGAAGTCTTTGTTTTTTACTCGCAACAGGTATACACCCTCGGGTAAATTTGGAAATCGTAGGTCGATGTAGTTACCAAAACGGTCTTTTTGTAATTGAAAATCAGCAACTCGAACCCCTAAAACTGAATACAATTCCACGGAAATATCATCGAGATTAACCTCATGCAACTCCACGCGAACTTGGTTTTTGGCCGGATTGGGCACTAAATGCATCTGTGGCCCTCCAGCCAATAAGGCTTGGCATGATAGCATGAAGGCGAGTAAAAATGCAGTTTGGCGTTTCATTGTACTTACAAGAGTACAACTACCGTGCCATTTGTATTTATTTGGTCACTCTGCTTCTTAATCTCATCGATTTTGGATCATCAGATTGGAAGTTCTTCATTTCCGATTGAAGCAAGGCTTTTTTCTCGGTTTGAGTCAAGAAATAATTCAGCACTTGATTCGCTGGTGAATTTAATCGTGAGTTAAAATTGGTGCAAGCCTCGAATAGATTATGGCAAAGGGCAGCATCTAAATAATTCATACGCTGCAAAGCTTGAAGCGCCAATGTTCGTGTTCGGAATTCGTATTTTGGACCGGCCATATCTACCAATGCGTTGCGCATGCCTTGTCCCATTTTTGGGTATAAAGGATTGGCCAATTCGAGGTATTTGATTTTGATATCGTGGGTGAAGCCATCTACGTCTTTTATTTTTTCCAAGATATCAAATTGCTTCTCTGCGAATAGTGGGTGGTCCCAAATGCGATTTAAAACGGTATTGATGATGACATAGGAAGAATCCACCAATAGTTTTTCGAATCG
>VMCP01000075.1 GCA_008081305.1 Bacteroidota bacterium
AGCGAAACGTAGACCTTTCTCCATTGCGATAGAGTTGATCAAATCTACAGTGATGGTTACGTTATCACCTGGCATTACCATTTCAGTACCTTCAGCTAGGGTGATTTCACCTGTTACGTCAGTCGTACGGAAATAGAATTGTGGACGATACTTCTGGAAGAATGGAGTGTGACGTCCACCTTCGTCTTTACTCAATACGTATACCTCAGCTTTAAACTTCTTATGAGGAGTTACAGAACCAGGCTTACAAATAACCATACCACGACGGATATCGGTTTTGTCGATACCACGAAGTAGGATACCCGCGTTATCACCCGCTTCACCGCGATCTAACAACTTACGGAACATCTCAACTCCAGTACAAGTAGAAGTTAATGTTTCACCGAAACCGATCAATTCTACTGGATCACCAACGTTGATCACACCACGCTCGATACGTCCAGTTGCAACTGTTCCACGACCTGTGATAGAGAATACGTCCTCGATTGGCATCAAGAAGTCTTGGTCAACGATACGAGGTGGAACTGGAACCCACTCATCCACTGCGTTCATCAATTCCATTACAGTATCAACCCACTTCTGCTCACCGTTCAATGCACCAAGTGCAGAACCACGAACGATAGGCGTATTGTCAGCATCAAACTCATAGAAGTCTAACAACTCACGGATTTCCATTTCAACTAAATCCAATAATTCTGGATCGTCTACCATGTCAACTTTGTTCATGAAAACAACCAAACGAGGTACACCAACCTGACGAGCCAAAAGGATGTGCTCGCGTGTTTGAGGCATAGGACCGTCAGTAGAAGCAACCACCAAAATGGCTCCATCCATCTGCGCAGCACCCGTTACCATGTTTTTCACATAGTCAGCGTGACCTGGACAGTCAACGTGTGCATAGTGACGATTTTCGGTTTGGTACTCTACGTGAGAGGTGTTAATTGTGATACCACGCTCTTTTTCCTCAGGAGCTGAGTCGATAGAATCGAAAGAGCGTATTTCAGAATGCCCTGCATTAGCCAATACAGTTGTAATAGCCGCTGTCAAGGTAGTCTTTCCGTGGTCAACGTGTCCCACAGTACCAATGTTCAAGTGCGGCTTCGAACGGTCAAATGTTTCTTTTGCCATAGTGTTTGTTGTTTTTTTTTAGTAAATGTGTTTGAGCCAATGAGGGGAATTGAACCCCTGACCTTTTCCTTACCAAGGAAACGCTCTACCCCTGAGCTACATCGGCTTTCTTCGGTTTTCACCGAAACGCTTAGAGCGGGAGACGAGGCTCGAACCCGCGACCTACAGCTTGGAAGGCTGTCGCTCTACCAACTGAGCTACTCCCGCGTTAAAGTAAAAAACGTAGTGATTGGTGGGGGCAGGTGGACTCGAACCACCGAACCCGAAGGAGCGGATTTACAGTCCGCCGCAATTGCCACTATGCGATGCCCCCATGACAGACGTATCCTGAGGATAATTCTGTTACTACACTTTTTACCTTGAGCCACCAGTCGGGATCGAACCAACGACCTACTGATTACAAGTCAGTTGCTCTACCAGCTGAGCTATGGTGGCTTGTATTTCTAAGAACGCTTCCCTCTTTATTTTAGACATACTTATCATGTGTCTTTCCTAAAAAGGACTGCAAAAATAGTTATTAATTCCTACTTTTCAAGTAAGTGCGAGAAAAAAAATGCTTTTCTGTCGAAGCCTCTATTTGCAAGACCAATTCTCATGTAGACAACCTATTTTTGTCCAACAAAAAATCATGGCTTTCAACAAAGCATACTACAAACCAATCATCATAAGTATCGTTGCCCTACTTTCGGCATATTTGCTATGGGACAACCTAAACTCCACCGCCAAATACGATCCCTCCATATTTGCATTAAAAGAGCCGGCCCGTGTGGATCGCTTTACTTTTACACCCAATGACGAAAATAAACTTGGACTCACCTTCTTTAAAAACCAACAAGGTGATTGGTTGATTCACAATTCAAAGGATACATTTCCAGCGGATACCAACAACATCAGCATGTTATTAAACTGGGCGGTAGCCAAACTCAAAGTTCAGCGCCCGGTAAACGACGAACAGAAAAAATATTTGGTCCGCCAACTTGCAATGGAAGCCACCAAAGCTACATTCTACAGTGAAGGGGAAGCATTCCATACTATATATGTAGGAGGTTCAACTCAAGATAATTCAGCCACTTTTATGTACAAGCCAGAAATGGAAAGACCATGTATTGTAGAAATTGCTGGATTTAACGGATACCTTACTCCCTACTTCAATACGGATATTCATCTGTGGCGCTCCCTCAATTTGATTGATATTCCCGTGGGAAACATCAAAAAGCTAAAGGTAAGTTGGCCTGCAAATCCAAAAAGTGGATTTACGATTTCCCAAAAGGATGAGCAATTGAGCCTTATTGATATAAATGGCAATACCGTGGAGAGCAACCAATCTTTATTGACCGGTTACCTCATGCTTTGTTCTTCCTTTACTCGTGAAGCCGGCTCTATTGCTGGAATTAATCGACACAACGAACAAAGAGACTCCGTATTATCCCAACAACCTGTGGTCATTTTTCGTTACAAATTAACAGATAATTCCATTCAAGAATTAGCTATTTTACCTAACAATGGGTTCGAAGATGTAAGCATCGATGCTAAACCTTCTGAAACCCAAGCGGTACAATCAGCTCTTTTTTGGATGAAATCCTCTGAAGATGATAACCTTTGGTTAACCCAGGATATTATCTTAAAGAACAGAATGAAAACCCTAAACGACTTTAGACCGTGAG
>VMCP01000172.1 GCA_008081305.1 Bacteroidota bacterium
ACATTCAATTATTTGCTACCACCGATAAAGGCTGTGAAGACTCATTAAAATGGTCGCTTCAAGTATGGTCTCAGCCGACTGCATTGATAAGCATAGATGCGGTAGATAGTTGTCTTCGAACCAACCGATTTAATATCGTGGATGCGACAGAGTCTGTGGATCCTCATAATTTGCAATGGGTCATTCAATCTCAAGGCAATTCGCGTATAGCTGTGAATCCCATACTTCAAAATCAACGATTTAACGGGCAGGCAATGGTTACACTGACCGTGAAAACAGAAAAGGGTTGTGTAGATACGACCATAAGAGAAGTTAATTTATACCCTCATCCTGAGGTAGAGTTTTCAGTAACAGAGCCTGTATGCTTGAATAGGGTGGTTGATGTTCAAAATCAAACCAATACCAACGGTATTGGTACAGATTATCAATGGAGGGACAATAATGAATTTGCTAGTGAGGAGGAGAATGTGAATGGACTTGTGTATCCTAATCCAGGATCGTATACCCTTACGCTGAAGGCCGAAAATGAATATGGATGTAAGGATGAAAAGTCAAAAATCATCAAGGTATATCCGAGTACTTTTGTAAAGCTAGGAACCAACCAATTGGTTCAATGTTACAGTGGAAATGTATTCAACTTACAAGCAGTTAATGAAAATCCTGAGTTAGGTTTACGACAGTTGGATTGGGAGTGGAGTAATGGGGATTTTCAGCAGGGAGCATCCATTAGGAAGTCGTTTAATGATCCAGGTCAATATCAAGTGTCACTGTATACAGAAAATGAACAGGGGTGTAAGGATACCTTACAATCTGCTGTGACAGTTTTAGATTCTCTGTTGCTCACAGCCTCTGCTGATGTTGTTTGTTTTCCAATGGCAAATCATTTTGAATCAGAAACCACTGCAAAAGGGGATAATATTGTGAAACACGTTTGGGAGGTAGACGGTCAGGTGAAAATCGGTAAAGACGTCAAGATTCGTTTACGTGCGCCAGGGATCTATAATTATCGCTATTGGGTTGAAACAGAAAAAGGTTGTCGTGATACCGCTGATGTATTTAGTGGTGTGATGGTTCGTCCCAAACCAAGTGCAGGTTTTGAATTAGATAGCTTCTTTTCGGAGGGACTAGCGATGTATCTTAACTTAAAAAATACGTCTAGCGATGATGTAACTCAATGGGGCTACAGCATGAATGATTGGGAGTATTCTGCGGACCCGAACCCACAGTTTTTATTTACCGATACGGGTTTGCTAAATATGACACTTATTGTGGGTAACGATTTTGGATGCTTTGACACCATTCAAAAGGCCATGGGGCCATACTTCCCGATGTTCTACATGCACGTTCCCAATGCATTTACGGTAAATGACGACGGATTAAACGATGAGTTCAAACCGATTATCACGGAGTATTTGATGAAGTATAGTTTCAAGATCTTAAACCGTTGGGGCGAAAAGATATTTGAAACAAATGACCCAAAAGAAGGTTGGGATGGAACCTTTAAAGGTCAGCGTGTTCAAGATGGAGCATACGTATTCATATTGAGAGCAACTGACCTCATGGGAGATACATACAGCGACAAGGGAGAGTTTTTACTTCTCCGATAGCTTTTTGAGTTCGCTCATTGGAATAAAGATATCGATTTCGCCCTCTGAATAGGGGGCGATTTCGTAAATCCCAAAGCTGGTATGTAGGCTATTCACTGCATGACATTTCATAGCTCAATTTTTCAGGTGGTTTTTCCTTGCAAATGGGGTTATTGAGGCCAATTAAGAATCCGTATCTTTGCGGCTTCATATGTTAAACGTATCCAACGTATCCCTTCGATTTGGTAAAAGAGTACTTTTTGATGAGGTCAACCTAAAATTCACCCGTGGAAATTGTTACGGAATTATCGGTGCCAACGGCGCGGGTAAGTCAACGTTTCTAAAAATCCTGGCGGGTGAAATTGAGCCGAATACAGGTTCTGTTGATATGGAGCCAGGTAAGCGTATGGCTGTATTAAAGCAGAATCACTTTGAGTTTGATGAGTTTCCTGTACTTCAAACGGTAATCAGAGGGCACCAAACGCTTTGGTCTATCATGGAAGAAAAAGATGCGTTGTATGCAAAACCTGATTTTAGTGAAGAAGACGGAATGAAGGCTTCTGAGTTAGAGGCGGAGTTTGCAGAGATGGACGGTTGGAATGCGGAAAGTGATGCCGCAACTCTTCTTTCTAGTTTAGGAATTGAAGAGGTTTGGCACGATAAATTGCTAAAGGAACTAAACGGTAATCAAAAGGTACGTGTTTTGATTGCGCAAGCTCTTTTTGGTAATCCGGATGTGTTGTTGATGGACGAGCCTACCAACGACTTGGACGTTGAGACCATTCGTTGGCTGGAAGATTTTCTAGCAGATTTTGAAAATACGGTTTTGGTGGTTTCTCACGACCGACATTTCTTGGATAACGTTTGTACCCATGTCTGCGATATAGACTACAGTAAGATAAAGATCTTCTCAGGAAACTACACATTCTGGTACGAGAGTTCTCAACTGGCTTTACGCCAACGTGCGGATCAGAACAAAAAGGCTGAAGAAAAGAAAAAGGAGCTCCAAGAGTTTATTGCTCGTTTTTCAGCTAACGTGGCAAAAAGTAGGCAAGCAACCGCGAGAAAGAAGATGCTGGATAAATTGGATGTGGAGGAAATACAGCCGAGCACCCGTAAATATCCTGGTATTATCTTTAAGCAAAACAGAGAGGTGGGTGACCAAATA
>VMCP01000252.1 GCA_008081305.1 Bacteroidota bacterium
CAATCTTAGGTTGGGAGTTACGGGAACTGAACTCTTAATTTAACTCAATGACAAAATAGTTTTTCTTGCCTTTTTGGGCAATGATGTATCGATTATGTAGAACGTATTCTGATGTAACCGTGAGCTCAGGGTCCGTGCACTTTGTTTTATTTAAGGAAAACCCGTTTCCGTTAATCATTTTTCGAGCCTCTCCTTTCGATGGGAAAATAGTCGACTCTGTTGCAATTAAATCCATGACAGAGATACCTTTATCAACCGACGTTCTGCTCACTTGAAACGTATTCATACCTTCAAGGGAAGCCGCTAATGTAGCCTCATCCAATGCCCTTAAGTCTTCTTCTTTTCCATTGCCAAAGAACACCGTGGTGGCTTTTTGCGCTAATTCCAAAGCTTGGGAACCGTGCACCCTTTCCGTCATTTCCTCAGCGAGCGCTTTTTGCAAAATCCTCAAATACTCTTGGCCTTGATGTTCGTCAATCAAAGCTTGTATTTCCTCCCGAGATTTAAGCGAATAAATTTTAATAAATTTTACGGCATCTTCATCACCAATGTTTAACCAGAACTGATAAAATGTAAATACAGGTGTTTTGTTTGGATCTAACCAGATATTGCCACCCTCACTTTTTCCAAATTTACTTCCATCCGCCTTCGTCACTAATGGAGCGGTTATGGCAAATGCCTCACCTTGAGCTTTACGACGAATCAACTCCGTTCCAGTGGTAATATTACCCCACTGGTCACTTCCCCCCATTTGAAGTTTGCAGTTTTCATTTTGATATAAATGCAAAAAATCATACCCCTGAACTAATTGATAGGTGAACTCAGTAAAGGATAAACCACCGGCCTCCAAACGATTCTTTACGCTATCCTTTGACATCATATAACTCACCGTAATGTGTTTACCCACATCTCGGATAAAGTCTAAAAAGCTCCAATCCTTAAACCAATCATAGTTATTGACCACTACAGCCTTGTTTTCTCCTGAATCGAAATTCAAGAATCGCATAAGCTGTGCCTTTTGACCGTCAAGATTCTTCTGAATGGCTTCATTATCGAGCAACTGACGTTCCGCCGATTTTCCTGAAGGATCACCAACTCGTCCCGTTGCGCCACCAATCAATACGACAGGTTTGTGACCTGCTTTTTGAAAAAGTGTAAGCAACATGATAGGAACCATATTGCCTATGTGAAGGGAATCCGCCGTTGGGTCAAATCCGATGTACCCCGAAACCATTTCCTTCGATAATAAATCTTGTGAACCTGGAATCTGATCGTGGAGTAATCCTCTCCATTCCAGCTCTTCTATAAAGTCGAAATTGGGTTTAAATGCCATTATTCTCTTTCTCTAATCTTTCTTGTATGATGTCAGAAATTCGTTGTTTCATTTCCTCTGCTTCTTCATCGGTGAGTCCGCTAGTGGCAAAACAAACAACCTGCGCTGTTTCCTTGAGCATAAAGTTAATTTCGTACACGAGATAATCAATTCGTTGCACGTACTTCCAAGGAATAAAAGTATAGTTAGAAAAGAAGTGTTCTCGCCAAGCGATTCCATCCTCGTCTACTTTAACAAAGTATTCTCCTGATCTCCATTGATATAACCACATCAGTAGAGGGAGAGCAATACCTGCCCAAATAAATCCACCCTTCCAACCAAAAAAGTCGTAATGAAAGGCAAACCCAATCAACATAACGATTACCAACACAATGACTGCCGGCAATTCAGCTTTTTTCTTAGGTATCTTGGCGTAAAAGCCCTCTTTCTCCATTATGGTTTAATAAATCTCTTGGTTTTCCCTCCTGATATGACGGTGTAAATGCCAGGTGATAAATGTTGGATATTCGTGCTGAAAACCCCACGATTGGATACCCATGACAATTCCATATTTTGGCCTTTTGCATTGAATACTACAGGTTCAATTTTACACATGATAGAAAGCTCGGTAATCGCTGGATTTGGGAAAATATTGATTTCACTAGGATTCACCTTAACCACTTGATTGGTACCCCCCATTACCGTGATAACATAATCTCTGATCGTATCACCTTGGTTAATGGGAACAAAACCCAATACTTTTCCGTAGGTCATGATCGGGATCTCCAATGGAAAAACTCCAGACTCGGTTGGGGTTCCATAAACAGACATACAACTTGGTGTCAAAGGAAGGAAAGTTTGATTGTCGTCTTTGCATTTATAAGCTAATCCTTGAGGTAAACCATTCACCTCCAGCATGACCATCGAATCAATGTTAACTTGTACAGGGTTTCCTCCTTGAACCACAACTGTATCCGGAAACAGCAAAACAGAAATGGTCTCTGAATACGCTTCATTCAATTGACCAAATGGTAACATTTCAGGGCTGATTCCTGGTTCTGTTAATGTATCTGGTGTACAATCTTGAGCTTTTACGTTTGTACTGAAACTCAAGGCAGCACCGAGTAGAATGGTAAAAATCAATTTGCGTGTCATAGCAGTAAGAATTATTTTCACGAAGTTACAATAAACGCTTTTACGTGAAAATTATTTCTGTCGCTATAGCCTTCACTCTTTGTCTGTCGGCAGAAGCCCAAACAGACACCTCCAAATTCTCAAATTTTGATTACCTAGAAGCGGTTGTTATTAGTACAGATAAAGGCGAGACATCACTAAAAGAAAGTACGGTTGGAATGTCGATTCTACGGCCGTATTTGGTCGAAAATAAAATCACCATAAACGCCAGTACAGCTATCGAACAAGTGCCTGGAGTTGTT
>VMCP01000218.1 GCA_008081305.1 Bacteroidota bacterium
AGCTTATCAACGTCATTTGGGATAGGTGATAGAACCCTGTCTGTAATCATAGCAGCCGAAAACGCCCAAAGCTCCTTCACTAAAGTTACTTTTAAACATGGTTGGCTCGTTAAAGGGAGAACCTTCATCTTGGTATTGAGAAGTGTAAAAATCTCTATATGCTTTATCCATCGTGTAGATTGCTCCAGAGAAGGAATCCAATGACCATGGGCCTTCATACCCAAATCCAGAATAGAAATAAGACCTGCTTACAAATGAGGAAGCTTTACTGGGATTCATGGCTTGAACATCCTCTGAGAAATAAATAGATGTTTCAATAACATCGCCACTCGCGTTGTACACAAAACCATCAAAACGAGTGGATACAAAATATCTATCTACCTCTTTTGCGTCATATTCTAACTCAATCGTGTATGGGTTCTGTTCGTACCCCCAGTCATCTACCACACTTGAACTCAAGTTTAAATAGCTGATGCTGAGTTTGTCAAAATCTGGTTTCGGTGGAACCGTTGCTTGAGCGAAGTGTTGTTTACCGTCTGGCATATAGACCGTTAACGTATACTTGTTTTTTTCTTTTAAGGAGATGTTTTTAGGAAACAAAATGTACTCGCCTTCACGAGTGTAAGTGAATGTATCCACCTCGTAGCTCTGATTATCTTTAATCACCATCACGGCATTTTCGATATAGTCCACCTCTTCTGTTTGCAAGCCGTAGTATGGCTTGGTAAATGCAGCGGAGGCAGTTATTTGGTTAGACTGAGGTGTCATTAAGCACATAAATACCGGTTGTTTAACGAACTCAGGCGGTTCTACTAGTGCATCCTGCTCGCAAGCATGAAGAAATAAAATCAATGAACTGAGTAATGCTATTTTTATGGAGGACTTCATTTTATTTAAATTTAAAGGTGTAACTAACGGAAGGAATTAATGGAAACAGGGTAACTTTCTTCATTGATACATTCACTTCTCCGGTTCTTCCATTAGTTATCGAGGAACCATAATAGAAAAATGGATTGGCCTGATTGTACGCGTTATAAACGCTAACTTCCCAGGTTTGGGTACCCTTTCTTTTCTCTTTATGAAATTGCAGTCCTAGATCGAGCCGGTGATAAGCTTCCATTCTAAAATTATTTCGATAACCAAAGTCCACGAAGTTGTTATAACTCTGTAAATCGGGGTTCCAGATTATGGGATATCTCGACATTTGATGTGCATTTCCAGGGATATAACCCTGTGCGGCTGTTACTGCATTTCCTGTCCCGTACACCCAAGTAACAGCAAAGTCTACATTCTTCTTCACTTCATACATCCCCACAATAGATATATCGTGGCGGCGGTCGTAACGAGCAAAAAATGGCCTGCCGTAGTTTAACTCGTTAAATTTCATTTGAGTCCAACTAAGGGTGTATCCGATCCAACCTGTAATGGGTCCAGTTTTTTTCTGGAGGAACAACTCCATTCCATAACTCCAAGCATCTCCTCTGGTGACCGCAGATTCCCATGTTTGATTGGAAGCAGTACCCGATCCTTCAAAAATATCATCCTCTAATAAAAAGGAGGCTCCTTCCCTGTATTGAATCACATTTTTCATGTCTTTGTAATACCCTTCTAGGGTTACAGAGAAACCTTGGTCAAAATCTTTTGCTATACCTAATGCGGTTTGCTCACTTCGCATAGGAAGTAGGTTTGCAGTAGCCGGGACCCATAAGTCGGTTGGAAGAGAAATTCCCGAGTTGCTCAACAAGTGAATGTACTGGAACATTCGAGCATAAGAGCCCTTAACTGCGAGATCTTTATTGATGTTGTAGGACATCGAAAAGCGAGGTTCTGGGTTAAGGTAATTCTTCCCTTGAACGGCGTAATGGCTCACCCTAAAACCAGGGTTTAACTTAAATCGGTTGAGCTTCCATAGATCTTCGATATATAAACCAGACTCGTAGGTATTGATGACATTAATCTCGTTGGTAAGTTCATCCATTTGACCCGCTTTCACCACCAGTGCTGCCGGTTGAAAACGGTGCCAAGTCGTTTGCATTCCATAACGAACTTGATGCTTGGGATGTGGGCGCCAATCAAAATCATATTTAACTCCGTAATCGTTGATAATACTCTTGTAACTCAAAAGAAATGTATCAAATGGGCTGTATGAATTCAGGCCAATATTGAGATTGTAATGACTATAAATGAGTGAGGCATTTGAGAATAATTTGGGCGAGAACACGTGATTCCATCTCGCGGTCAATGTTCTATTTCCCCAACCAAAATCTGTGTTCAATCTCGAATCTTGCTCTCTTATTACGGTGTAGAAATTATCCTTCCCAAAATAACCGCTGAAGAACAGTTTATCTTTATCGGAAAACTTGTGATTGGCTTTGGCATTGAAGTCGTAGAAATAATAGCCCAAATTATTACCAGAAGCGGCATATACAAAAGGCTGAATGAGTAAGTCTAGATAGGTTCTACGCCCCGATATCATAAAGGAACTCTTTCCCTTTTGTATGGGCCCCTCCAAGGTAAATCGAGAAGCAATGGTACCTACGCCTATTTCACCTGTGTATCGCTGATTGTTCCCTTCTTTCATGGTTAAATCAACAACGCTGGACAGTCGCCCTCCGTATCGGGCGGGGAATCCCCCTTTAACTAGCTCCACCGATTTCAGTGCATCGCCATTAAAAACAGAGAAAAATCCAAATAAATGTGACGCATTGTACACGATGGCTTCGTCTAAAATCATG
>VMCP01000114.1 GCA_008081305.1 Bacteroidota bacterium
ACGACTGTGACCGTTCAATACTTCATGAAGAATGCCTCGCAACCGGAATACGATAAAATCGACCAACTGATTGCCAACTTCACGATTGCGACTCCTGCTGCAATATTGCTCGGTGTCGCCCTATATCAACTCACACGTAAATCCATCAATCATGAAACTCAATAATTTCTGGACTCGTATCATTAGTGGAATTAGTCTCATCATAATCACTTTTGGTTTGTTTTATGCTGGGCCTTGGGGATTAGCCATTTTTGCAACGATCATAGCGGTAATTGGCATGCATGAGTTTTTCAATTTGGTCGGAATTGAAGATGCAAATATTCGGAACCTATCGATGCTCAACACTGGGGGACTCACCCTCGCCTACGCTTCAAACGATTACGTATTTGGACAATACCTTTCCATAGGAATTTTTTCATTTATCGTCGCGCATTTGGTATACCTCTGGCGAATGGATAAAGTTTCGTTCAAATTCGTTTTGAGAGCGCATATTTACCTGACCTTACCCATGCAATTATTACAGATCAACGCGAGAGATTTGGCCGGGCATTATGACTTCATGATTCCGCTCTTTTTAATGGTACTAGTTTGGTCTTCTGACTCATGGGCATATGTTTCTGGCAAACTCCTCGGAAAGCACAAATTAGCTCCGTCAATTTCTCCAGGAAAAACATGGGAAGGTCTCATAGGAGGCAGTATCCTTACCGCAGTAACGGCCTATTACTTTTCCTACTTTTTACTATCACAACCAAGTCCTGACGCTGAAGGACTATGGTTTCATGAAACCTGGACACCCATATATTCTATTTTCCTAGGTTTGTTGGTAGCAGTATTTGGCACCATGGGAGATTTATTTGCCAGTTCCCTAAAACGAGAGGCAGGGGTCAAGGACAGCGGGAACCTGATTCCAGGACACGGAGGAATTTTAGACCGTTTTGACGCCTTTATCTTTGCAATTTTTGTAATGAATCTCTTAGGTTAAATCCCATAATCGGCCCATTGGTCGTTTTTTTGCCAATTGCGTGGCGTTGCATCCCAAATAAAGTATTTTTGCCTTCCACAATTATGAGTACCGATACTTCATACATCCACAATGCAGATCCAGCGGCCTTGGATCAACTATACCAACAATATCAAAAAGATAGAGAGAGTGTAGATTTTGGTTGGCAAAAATTCTTCGAAGGATTTGATTTAGGAACGGAAAAGTATCAAGCGGGAGGCGCCGTTAGCGAAGATGCAATCAATGAAATTAAGGTACTCAACCTCATACAGGGTTATCGTCAGCGTGGACATTTATTTAGTAAAACCAATCCTATTCGCCAGAGAAGAAACTACACTCCGAAATTAGATATTGAAGAATTTGGACTGAGCAAAGATGACTTAGGCAAAAAATTCAATGCCGGTGTTGAGTTAGGAATGGGACAGGCCACACTCGAAGACATCATTACCAAACTCAAAAAAACGTATTGTGGAAGTATTGGATGTGAATTTAGCTACATCCGTGATCCCAAAAGAAGACATTGGCTACAAGATCGTTTTGAGCAAACTGAAAACACCCCTCAGTTAAGCACAAACGAAAAAAGACATTTCCTCGAGAAAATAAATCAAGCGACCGTCTTTGAAAACTTCCTTCACAAAAAATATATCGGTCAAAAGCGTTTTTCTCTTGAGGGATTAGAAGCATTGATCCCCGCCTTAGATGCAGTTATTCAATATGGCGCAGAACTTGATGTAGAAGAATTCGTTATCGGCATGGCTCACAGAGGAAGACTCAATGTGCTAGCCAATATATTTAATAAGACCTACAGTGAGATATTCTCGGAATTTGAAGGAAACGTATTTCAGGGAGGTGATTTTGATGATTTCGAAGGTGACGTAAAATACCATCTTGGTTTTAGCACCGATGTAGTTACGGCAACCGATAAAACGGTACACCTTAGACTGGCTGACAATCCAAGCCATCTTGAAGCGGTAAACCCAGTGGTTAAGGGGTTGGTTCGTGCAAAATTGGATAATAAGTACAACGGCGATGAAGATAAGATCTGTCCTATTTTAATTCACGGAGATGCAGCAATTGCTGGTCAGGGTATCATGTACGAAGTTGTACAGATGAGTGGATTGGATGCCTATTACGTTGGTGGAACCATGCACATTGTCACCAACAATCAAATTGGCTTTACTACCAACTACTTAGAAGGTAGAACATCTACCTACTGCACGGATATTGCGAAAGTAACACTCTGTCCTGTTCTGCATGTCAACGCAGATGATATTGAAGCAGTTGTTCATGCTGTTAAATTGGCCATGGCCTATCGTAACGAGTTTAACTCTGACATCTTCATTGACTTATTGGGATATCGTAAATATGGCCATAATGAGGGAGACGAACCTCGTTTCACTCAACCCGATATGTACAAATTAATCGATAAGCATCCAAACCCAAGAGAGGTTTACAAGGACTTATTGATGCAAAGAGGTGATATCGATGCTGAAATTGCAAAAGAGATGGAGGTAAAATTCAAATCTCTACTTCAGGAGAAATTCGAATTAGCCAAGGGAGAGTTTAAACCAGAAAAACCAAATATTATCAATACTTGGGAGGGATACGAGCACGCAAGTGAAAAGACCGTACAAACAAAAGCAAAAACAGCTGTTAACGCCAAGGATGTCAAAATAGTTGGAGAAAAAATCACCCATATCCCGGAAGAGCATCTACCGATAAAAAAAG
>VMCP01000227.1 GCA_008081305.1 Bacteroidota bacterium
ATTATACTTCTTTAATCAATGGCTATGCCAAAACCTGTACAATCTCCAAAAATACTGAATATGGCGGGCTGATGATTCTTTTGAAAGTAGTTTTTGCAAATTAACCGACAAATTGACATCATTAAGCCCTTGCTGTCAGACGATACTTGTATAATTCGGGGATTTGTCAGAATTTGCGAAAACAAAATAGAGAATTATGAAACTAAAATGGTTATTTATGGCGGCAGCATTACCTGCCATGGCATTGGTCTCCTCTTGTGGAGATGGAGAAGATGATTTACCGAAACCCACTATTTCCCTTACAGACGATGGTTCATCCATCACTGGAAATGCAGAGGTTATCGGTGGAAAGGAAATCAGTTTTAATATCTCCGCTACAGCTGGTTCTGAATCTTTAAATTCTTTTATGATTGTCGCTGAGTGGGGTGATAACATGGAAACGGTATTAGATACTTCAATCAGTGGAAAAACATTTTCGTATGTAGCCATGTTTGATGCTTACGGATCACCTGGTGATGATGTAAAGTATAAGTTTACCGCAAAAGATGGAAACGGCGAGAGCACAACCAAAACAGTAACGTTAGCAGTGGTACCTGAGCAGGTGAGCTTAGACGGAATTGCAAACCAAAAAGTTTTCAATATCAATTCTCAAGGACAACACATCGCTTTTGATTTAACCAAAGCCACTCCGATGTTGGACGGTACTGCACCGGCAGAACAAGATATCAAGGATGGAACGGCTAGCGGAGCACAACAGTGGGGTAAAACCTGGACATCTGGTAATGGAACAACGTTTGTTAAAGTAACGTTGAATGATTACAATAACGCTTCTGATACTAAATACTTGTTCAACTTATATAAGGCCAACAAAGACCAAATGACCACTGAAATCGCTTTCGAAGAAGGGGAAGTGATACTGGCACGTTCGGCTCAAGATGTGGAATTCAATATATTCATCATTAAAATTGATAAAGTCGTAGATTTACCCGCAATAGGTAACAACAACGATTATGTGCAATTTGGATTCAAAGGTGTACTAGCGATCTAAAGAAAGATTTTCAACAAACGTAAAAACCCTCGACCATGTCGGGGGTTTTTCTTTATTTTGAAGTTTGAACAAACATGTCAACCCAAATCAATAAAATCGCCGTTTTTACCTCAGGTGGAGATGCTCCAGGAATGAATGCTTGCGTGCGAGCAACGGTTCGTACTTGTATCAACTATGGAATCAATGTCGCTGGTATTACTGGTGGATACGACGGAATGATTCATGATCGTATTTTTCCTATGGAAGCATCCTCCGTAGCAAATATCATTCAATACGGAGGTACCGTATTAAAATCTGCTCGTTCTGAGGAATTTAGAACCACTGAAGGTAGAAAACAAGCATTCGATAATTTACAAAAACACGGCATTGATGCTCTAGTTGCTATTGGCGGTAATGGAACATACACCGGTGCCCTTAAATTTCAAGAGGAGTTTAATATTCCTGTTATTGGGTGTCCTGGAACCATTGATAATGACCTCTCCGGAACCGATTATACCATTGGTTACGATACGGCAACCAATACAGCAGTTGATGCTATCGATAAAATTCGAGATACGGCAGATGCACACAATCGTGTTTTCTTTGTTGAAGTAATGGGTCGACACTCTGGTCATATTGCACTTAACGCTGCGTTAGCGGGAGGTGCGGAAGGAGTTTTTATCCCAGAAAAAAATGGAGAATTTCATAGTATTCTAGATTACCATAAAAATAAGACCCGTGAAAAACAGTTTTCGATTTTTGTGGTGGCGGAAGGAGAAGAAGATGGCCGTGCTTATGAACTTGCCAAAAAGTTTCAGAATCATTTCCCTGAGGCCGATACACGTGTGACAGTACTTGGGCATATTCAACGTGGAGGAAAACCTAGCGCGAATGACCGTATCTTAGCTTCGAGGTTAGGAGCACACGCCGTTAAGGGGTTAGTGGATGGAAAATCTGGTTATGCCGTGGGTGTGATCAATAATGAAATCGTCTTCACACCTTTCAAAGAAGCGATTTATGGAGAAAAATCGATTAACGAAAACTTATGGATACTCAATGGTATCTTAACGAGATCATAGTCAATGCTTAAACACCTTAGCATTTCCAAATATGCTCTCATTGACCATCTTGAACTCGAATTTAAAGAGGGATTGACTTCTATCACTGGTGAAACAGGTGCTGGAAAGAGTATTTTATTGGGAGCTATCGGACTGATACTCGGAAATAGAGCTGATACTTCCGTTGTTTCTGAGGGCAGTAATAAATGTATCATTGAAGCTGAATTTGATATCGTTAAATTGAACCTTTCCAGGTACTTTGATGAGCACGACCTTGATTTTGATGACCTCTGCACAGTTCGAAGAGAAATAAACAACAATGGAAAAAGTCGCGCATTTATTAACGATACACCGGTTACGCTCTCGGTTTTAAAGGAAATTGGGGCCAAACTGGTTGAGATACAAACCCAGAATACAGGATTACTACTCTCAAGTACGAAACAACAAACCTCCATCATTGATTCGTTGGTTGATACAAAGATTATTGAAACCTACAAAGCTGAATTTATTGAACTTAAAAAGTTGAAGGCTGAATTCAATCTACTCAATGACCAATTAGAAGATACGCTACAACGGAAAGATTATCTCCAATTTTTGGTTGAAGAAATCAACGAGTTAGATCCTG
>VMCP01000024.1 GCA_008081305.1 Bacteroidota bacterium
ATTACTGCTGGGGTGCATCTTGATTATGACATTCGAAACTTTATTCAGACAAAAGCTATTAAAGGCATTCGCTCACTGTCTAATATTCCTGCGTCTGTATACCTATTAAAATTGCATCCGAATATTTCTGAATGGGTTTTTCGTTTAGTTGAACAAGCAGATGGAATTAAAACGGTTGTACTCGAAACCTTTGGTGCAGGCAATGCCATGAAATCTAAAGAGCTCGTTCGAATGCTACAATATTGTCAGGAGAATGAAATTGCAGTTATAAACTGTACACAATGTGCTAAAGGATCTGTCTCTATGGGTATGTACGAGGCGAGTAGCGATTTCAAAAAGTTCGGAGTGTTAGACGGTGGAGATATGACTACCGAATCTACACTTGCTAAGGCGTTGGTTTTAGGAGCTCTCGATTTAGATATAGAGATCTTTAAAAAAATGCTCATTTCTTCATTATGTGGTGAAATTTCTAGAAAATAACGAAAGCAATTTTTTTACGTCTGTTATTTTTTGTTTCTTGGTCGTCGCTTCTAAAAGAGCAAAACATTATTTTTTATCTTTAACTCGTTAACTAACAAATTTTAAGTCAAAAAAAATGAAAAAAATATCGTTGACCTTAGCTACTGCTGGAATGTTCATCTTAGGTTCAGCTTCTGCTTCTGCAGCTGTTCTACAAGAAGAGGCTGCTGCTTCTAAAGGATTTACTCAAGTGCTTAAAGAGCAATTTATTCAAGGGGGACCTGCCTTCATGGGTATCGTACTTCTTTGTCTTATTTTAGGCCTTGCTGTTGCCATCGAGCGTATCATTTACCTAAATATGGCTACAACTAACACTGCTGCACTAAAAGAGAGTGTTGAGGCGGCTTTAGCTTCAGGTGGAGTTGAAGAGGCAAAAAATGTTTGCCGTGAGACTGCTGGTCCTGTTGCTTCAATTTACTACCAAGGTTTAGAGCGTTCAGGCGAAGGTCTTGAGGCTGCTGAGAAAGCGGTTGTTTCTTATGGTGGGGTTCAAATGGGACAACTTGAGAAAAATGTTTCTTGGTTATCACTTTTCATCGCTATCGCACCGATGCTTGGGTTCATGGGTACGGTAATCGGTATGATTCAGGCCTTCCAAAAGATTGCCGCTGTAGGTAACTTATCGGCTTCACTTATTGCAGGTGATATCCAGGTAGCACTTTTAACTACTGTATTTGGTCTTATTACTGCGATTATCCTTCAGATTTTCTACAACTACATTATTGCAAAAATTGATGCGATTGTAAATGATATGGAAGATTCTTCTATCTCATTAATCGACATGCTTGCCGCTTCTAAGAAGTAATTTGTAGAACGTATAAAATCTTAAGTCATGCACAAAATCATTAAAATAGTTCTAATCGTCCTAGGGGTGCTTTCAACGATCCTGTGGTATAGCTTACCAGCTTCGGATATGCCGCCAAGCCAGGCGATTGAGAGCCTTCCAATGGATCTTATGTTTAAGATCGTATTCCTATTATTGTTAATTGCTACTGCTGCTTCTGTATTCTTTGGATTGAAGAAGACTTTTACTTCAGAAGGTGGTCTTAAGCGAGTTCTTAAAACTCTTGCATTCGCAGGAGTACTTACACTTGTTGGCTACCTAATGGCAGGTGGAGAAGAAGCTGTTGTTGAGGCAGTTCAAACAGAAAGAGGATTAACTACAACCGTAGGTACGGTAAAAACTATTGGTACACTGCTAAACATCTTCTTCGGAATGGTGCTTATTGCGATTGTACTTATGGTAATTCCTAGCCTAAAGCGTTTAACCGGAAGATAAAAATTCAGAGATATGCCAAGAAGAAAAGGAGCACCAGAGGTTAATGCCGGCTCTATGGCGGATATCGCATTCTTGCTACTCATCTTTTTTCTAGTAACTACTACTATTGAAACAGATGCTGGACTCGACCGAATGCTTCCGCCGATTGAACCGCCTGATACCGATGTTGTAATTAAGCAAAAGAATATCTTCACCGTAAGTATCAATAAGTCTGGTCAACTTTTAGTTGAAGAAGAGCTTATGAGCCTAGAAGATCTTAGAGATGCGGCTATTGCATTCTTAGATAACGGTGGAGCACCTGCAGGTTCACCAGAGTACTGTAATTATTGTCAAGGAAAGCGCGACGCATCTTCATCAGATAATCCTCAAAAGGCGATTATCTCTTTGAAGAACGATCGTGAAACAGCTTACAAGACGTACATCACAGTTCAAAATGAATTAGTTGGTGCCTACAACGACCTAAGAAACCGAGAGGCGCGTCGTTTGTACAATCGAGATTTTACAGAAATGGAGAGCGAATATCTTAACCCTGAAACGCCTTCTAGTGTTCGTGATGAACTCAAGGAGAAAGTTAAGAGGATTCAAGAGTTGTTTCCTCAGAAATTATCTGAGGCTGAAACGAGTAAAATTTAATTTAAGAATTAGAGACCATGTCAAAATTTGCCAAGAAAAAAGATGGGGATCTGCCTGCTGTATCTACAGCGTCGTTACCTGATATCGTATTCATGTTACTCTTCTTCTTCATGACGGTAACCACAATGAAAGATAGTTCACTTCTTGTAGAGAATGTTCTTCCAAATGCCGATCAGATTAAGAAACTCGAGAAAAAGGACCGTGTGATTTATATTTACGCGGGTAAGCCGACTCAGGAGTATACCAAAACCTTTGGAGAGGAGCCTAAGAT
>VMCP01000081.1 GCA_008081305.1 Bacteroidota bacterium
CTTTCACTGTCAAGTTTACTAGAGCATCGCCCAATTCTTTGATATCAGCCATTTTAGTAAAATTTAAAAGTTTATTACTTAATTAATTGTAAATAAAGGAATTACGCGTTGCGCTCTTCCAAAGTTTTGAGGAGACCAGCCAATGTGCCACCAGAGCTCTGAAGTGCAGAAACAACGTTCTTCGCAGGGCTTTGCAACAAAGTGATAACATCACCAATCAATTCTTCTTTAGACTTGATTGCGGTGAGCATCTCTAGGTTTTCATCGCCTACATAAACGCTTTCTTCAATCCAAGCACCTTTCAAAACAGGCTTATCACTCTTCTTGCGGAACTCTTTAATAAGTTTCGCTGGAGCGTTACCTGCTTCTGCAAGCATGATGCTAGTATTTCCTTTCAATACACCATACAGTCCTTCAAAGTCTTTCTCTGAAGCCTCCATGGCTTTGCGTAGCAACGTGTTCTTAACCACATTCAACTTGATACCCTTACCAAAGCTCGCTCTACGCAAGCTAGAAGTTGTATCAGCATCCAAGGCAGCGATATCTGCCAAGTAGATCGTCGGTGCTTGGTTAAGTACCGCTGTTAGCTCTTCAATCTGAATAAGTTTCTCTTCTCTTGTCATGATGCTTACTCTTTAATTATGAAACTGATTTAGCATCTACTGCAATACCCGGAGACATTGTAGAAGAAATGTAGATCGACTTCATGTACGTACCCTTCGCCGCAGATGGCTTGAGTTTGTTCAAAGTCTTGATCAATTCTTCTGCATTCTCTTGGATTTTCGCAGCGTCAAAAGAAACCTTACCGATTGCAGCGTGAACGATCCCGTAACGATCCACTTTGAAGTCGATCTTACCGGCTTTCACCTCGCTAACGGCTTTAGCTACGTCCATTGTAACAGTACCAGACTTCGGGTTTGGCATCAAGCCACGAGGACCTAATACACGACCCAATGGTCCAATTTTACCCATTACAGAAGGCATGGTTACAATGACATCAATGTCAGTCCAACCGCCTTTAATTTTCTCGATGTATTCATCAAGGCCCGCGTAATCTGCACCAGCTGCTTTAGCTTCTTCTTCCTTATCAGGAGTAACCAAAGCCAAAACTCTAACGCTTTTACCTGTACCGTGAGGAAGGCTCACCACACCACGAACCATCTGGTTCGCTTTACGTGGATCAACACCCAAACGCACAGCTAAATTGATAGAAGCGTCAAACTTCGTGCAGTTCACCTCTTTTACAAGGGCTGCCGCTTCGCTAACTGAGTATACTTTACCCTTTTCGAGTTTAGCGAGCGCGTTTTTCATGTTTTTCGTCAATTTTGCCATTGCTTCAAACTTTTAATTAAAACGGCTTCTCGCCTATTACAGTAATACCCATACTTCTTGCAGTACCAGCAATCATAGACATTGCTGATTCTATGGTAAAACAGTTCAAATCAACCATTTTATCCTCTGCAATCTTGCGAATAGCGTCCCAAGTAACTTTAGCAACTTTATTACGGTTAGGCTCTGACGATCCCTTCTTAATCTTAGCAGCTTCCATCAACTGAACTGCCGCAGGAGGAGTCTTAACGATGAAGTCGAATGATTTATCAGCATACACTGTAATCACTACAGGCAGAATCTGACCCATTTTCTCTTGAGAACGGGCGTTGAACTGCTTACAGAACTCCATGATATTGACACCTGCAGCACCCAAAGCTGGACCTACTGGAGGAGAAGGGTTAGCTTGGCCACCACGGACCTGAAGCTTCATTACTTTACTAACCTCTTTTGCCATTTCTTGTTTCTACTATTTAGCGTTGTTGTTGCGGCCGTTTCTCTAGTGGAAGCATGAAAAACGAACCTATATATAGTCTCACATCTATATCATTATAACTTCTCGACTTCCGTGAAGCCAAGTTCAACAGGAGTCTTACGACCGAAGATCTTCACAGTAACCTCCAGTTTTTGTTTCTCCTCGTTGATTTTCTCAATAGTCGCATCAAATGTGCTGAATGGACCATTGATTACTTTTACCGTCTCACCCACTGTAAATGGAATGAGCAGCATTGCGGCATTTTCTGCCTCTTTATCTACTTCACCTAACAAACGTGCAACCTCTGATGAACGCATTGGTGAAGGATCGCCACCTTTAATATTGGCTAAGAAACCTACCACATTGGGAAGGTTTTTGATCATGTGGCTTACCTCACCTGTTAGGGTGGCTTCCACATACATGTATCCAGGAGTCTTGGTCTTCTCTTTGATTACCTTCTTGCCGTTGCGAACTTGAACAACTTTCTCCATTGGGATAACAATGCGACCTACTAAATCACTCATGCCTGCATGAGCCATTTCATTTTCGATGTAGGTCTTCGTTTTGTGTTCCTGACCGCTTACGGTACGAAGCACGTACCATTTCATTCCTGAATCTGACATGCTTATCCGAAGATTTTGTAAACGAACTCAAGCACGCTTGAGATCACTTTATCCATACCAAAAACGACGAGAGAGAAAATAACTGTACCAACAATCACCAAGGTGGTGCTCTTTTGTAGTTCAGTCATTGTAGGCCAAGAAGCTTTAACAGCAAACTCTTCCCAAGACTCTTGTATACTAGTAATTAATTTACTCATCTTTTACTTCTTTGCACGGGCACAAGGATTCGAACCCTGATCAACGGTTTTGGAGACCGCTATTCTAC
>VMCP01000190.1 GCA_008081305.1 Bacteroidota bacterium
TTAGTTTAACTAACTTGAAAGTCGACCTCTGGCAGCTCAATTCGCGTTATTTTGAAATCATAAATATGAACAACTCTTGATTTGATCTCTGCTTGTCCTCCTTTTCTAGCAATATCATAGGCCCTTTGTCCTTTTATTTTAACGGCTGAAAAAAGGGGAGGGGTTTGGCTAATATCCCCAATAAAGGATTGTCTGCATTCTTCTATCATATCTAATGTGATATGTTCAATAGGGTAGGTTTGGTCTATTTCTGTTTCTAAATCGACACTTGGTGTGGTTGCGCCCAAAACGAAAGTGCCGGTGTACTCCTTAGATTGAGCTTGAATACCCTCAATTTGCTTGGTCATTTTCCCCGTGCAAAGAATCAATAACCCGGTAGCTAAAGGGTCCAAGGTGCCAGCATGGCCAATTTTTTTCGCGTTAATTCCATATTTGACCTTTTTTACCGCTTGGAACGATGTCCAACCATGGGGTTTGTCAACGAGAATAATTCGTGCATTCTCGGGCGTAGAATTATTCATTATTCTATGATAACCTTCTGCGAATGATGGATTGTATCTCCATTGAATAATTGCAAGGAATAAATTCCCGGAGCAAGGTTTGCTGTATAAAGTCGATATACGTGTCGACCTTCATTAACGTTGATCTTAACATCGTTCAACGCTTGATTATATGGATTTAGAGAGGAACCATGGATGCTAAATAAACGAACAGTTAATGTTAAATCTGTGGGAGCGTCAAACTCAATGTTCACAAATCCATCGGCGACAGGGATAGGGAATACACTCTCTTTTTCGATAGTGCCCTGGTTTTTAGGATCTACGATTTTAACTCGGGCCAAGTAAGGATTCATTCGATTACTGCGCCCGTACGATCCGATTACATAGAAAACACCAGGTTCGTCAAACTTAGCTTGGATGCCTTCGTAATCGCCCCATCGTTGCATTTCAGGAGCAATACCTCCGTACGAGATTAATGACCTTCCCTTTTTGATGGTCACAAAATCGGAGTATTCACCGTAACGATTTTGATAAAAAACACCCATTCCTGGAGTATCGGTTAAGCTGCTATATACCGCGGTAGTTATGGTAGAAGGATCGCCGCTCTCCATACTAGCATAGGCCATCGCTGGATAACCAAACTCTAAATTCGGGTGTGTGTATAGTTCTGCTTTAATTTCAGGATCGTTAGAAGAAATCCTGTAAATATGACCATGCATGATATGTGCTTCATCGGTTTCGAAATTTCTCGAGTTTTGCATGTACTGAATTTGGTCTCCATTTCGTATGGCTGTGAGTACTCGCGCATCATTGGTGCGCAGTTTATGAGATAAACTAGTATCCGGTTGTAAGGCACTTGGAGGGAAACCGTACTTTGCATTCGACGTTAATACTTTCAATTCGTATTCTGCATCGCCGCTTCGCTGCGTATTGGTGATATGATGAAGGAAGACGGTATCGTTGTTTTCACTGTATGGTCTAACACTTAAAAAATAATTATCCGCACCATCCGGCATCGGGCCATTTTGAACTGGGCAAATACTCCAAATAGGTTCATCTTCAAAAAATAGGTTATTGAAGAAGTTGGCATGTAAACTATCTCCGTTATATCCATCTTTCTTGTTTATCTGCCAAATTACAGCTTCTCTAAATCCTTCTTCCCAACTACTTCCGTTTGCAAGTAAGTTGACGGTGATATACAAGTCTTCTTTGGTCTGAGAAACAAT
Source organism: Bacteroidota bacterium (assembly GCA_008081305.1). Classification (GTDB taxonomy): domain Bacteria; phylum Bacteroidota; class Bacteroidia; order NS11-12g; family UBA955; genus VMCP01. The sequence goes on from VMCP01000190.1 coordinate 1,727, forward strand.
GGGATAATCACTCCAAATGGTATCATCCACTGGTTTCCCAGGGATTTTATAAACGTTCCATGGTTCTAGTGGGTCACCAGGTGTAGAGAATCCAACCACTATAAAACTGGTTTTATCTGTGGTACCATGCATATACAAGGCGATAAATCGATCGGTGTATGGATCATAGATAACACGAGGGTCGTAGTAACGAGTTAAGGGCGGTAGATCATCTACTTTGTTCTGTTGAACAGGGAAATATTGCATAGACCAAGACCTCAAAATCTTACCCGTATCATCGTAAACGTAAATGCGAGTGTTTCGCGCAGAAATGATGGTACCGTCATTGGCAACGGCGATGTCGTTATCATTAGGAGTGCCAGCCCCAGCTGAAAATTGACCATCAATTTCATTTTCAATTTCTGGTTTTAGAAGAATTTGCTCGGTAGGTTTTATGTTGATCTTTCTTCTGATGTTTACCGTCTTATTCCGGAGTTTGATTTCGCGGAGGCTATCTATTCTATGACGCAACTGCTCATCAATGCCTTTGGGTAAAGGCATCTCATGTGGTATTCCTTCCTTTGCCTCTTCAACCCAAAAATCTGGAGTAGACATGGGATCAAATGTATTTACCTTAGGGTATGTTAAATCTCTAGTGATATGCACTTGTGCCTGAAGCATTGTGCTCACAGACAGAATAATGAACAGGGTTATAACGCGTGTCATAAACTTCTAAATTACCAAATATTCACCTCGAATTCCAAAGTGATGCCAAACTTTTGACGAATATCTTTTTGAATGGTTTCAGCCAACCTTTTCACATTTCCGCCAATACCCCCTCCATAATGCACTAAGACAAGGGCTTGTTTACTGTGTACTCCAATTGAACCATCGCGAAAACCTTTCCAACCCGCTTGTGCAATCAACCACCCTGCGGGCACGGGGGTATGCGCCGATTCTACGCTGTAGCCACGAAT
>VMCP01000159.1 GCA_008081305.1 Bacteroidota bacterium
ACGAAGGTGAAAATGTTGGAGAAAATACGAATCGTGTAGAAAGAGAAAATCCAACAGAAGCTTTTGCATTTTTGAGTTACTTCACACGTTGGAATTACAAATACATGGGCCGCTACATTATGGAATTTACCATGCGTGCTGACGGTTCTTCAAGGTTTGGTCCTAATAATGCTTTCGGATATTTCCCTGCTGTTTCTGGAGCATGGTTGCTAAGTGAAGAAGACTTCATGAGAGGCTTTGGAAAGAAAAACTCCTTAAAGGTTCGTGCTAGTTATGGCCGTACAGGTAATACTCCGAATCAGAATTACGCGTGGAGAGGAACATTCACTCCTGCACAGAATTCTTATGGTTACAATGGCAACCCTAGTATATTCCCAACTCGACTTCCAAACCCTGATTTAAAATGGGAAACGAGTGATGTTTTAGACCTTTCATTGGAAGGAGGCTTCCTAAGAAATAGAATCACATGGGAGTTGGCCTATTACAACAAAAGAACTAACGGTGTCATCCTTGATTTAGCGGTTCCTCGTTCACTTGGCTTCTCTTCTTACTATGATAATGTAGGAGCGGTAAACAACGCTGGTATTGAGTTCTCATTTAGCTCAACCAATATCCGAACTGAAAACTTCTCTTGGAGAACAGATTTCAACTTGGCACGCAACTGGAATGAAATCTTAGACATCGGAGTATACACGCAAGACGCTGTTTCTGGTGGTACTAATGATACGCGTGTAGTTGTTGGCTCTCCAATAGGAACAAATTATCTCGTACGTTTTTCTCACGTTGAAAAAGAAACAGGTCGTAACGTATACTTAGATAAAGATGGAAACGAAACGTACGAATGGAGCAATAACAACCGTGTTGCAGTAGGTAGTGTACTTCCAAAAGCAGTAGGTGGATTAACCAATAACTTTACCTACAAAAACTGGAATTTAAGTTTCTTGTTTGTCTACAAATTGGGCGGTAACATTTATAACTCGAGTGGAAAACGCCAAAACGGAGTGGTTACCGATTGGAATATGACAACCGATTACTTTGATCATTGGAGAAAGCCGGGTGACGATGCAAAGTATCCAAAACTGTCATTGCAAACGGACCAATATGGTCTACCACCTGATCCTTACCAGTATAACACCACTCTCTTCTTAGAAGATGGAACCTACGTGCGACTAAGAAACATCACCTTAGGTTATAAGTTGCCTTCAGAGTGGTTTGGTAAAGCATTTAGTGCTGCTCAAATTACCTTCACTGGTATCAATCTCCTCACATTCACCAACTACACCGGTGGTGATCCTGAAATTGCACGTGATTTTGAAAACCCTGCGGATAGAAACATGAGTTCTAACATCACTTATTTGACTGCTCCACAGGAAAAATCATATAATCTAACCTTGAATTTATCCTTCTAAAGATGAAAAAGAATTTAAACTATATATGGATCTTGGGTTTGGTAGCAACCGTTGTATTTGGTTCTACCTCCTGTAAAAAGATGCTCGATCTCAAGCCAGAGAATCTGACCTTGAGTGAAGACGCATTGAAAACCCCAGAAGATGCGAAGGCACTACTCAATTCGTGTTACGATGAGTTTGCCAACTTAATGAACGGAAGCGTACAAAACATCCACGAACTGCTTGGTGAAAACCTGTCTGAACCGCAGAATTCTGCTGGATCTTTATACTACACCATTTTTAATCGTGGTACATTCTCGTTCAGAACAGCTGATCGTGAATACCTCGACTTCTATAACTGTATCCTTCGAATAAATACCATCTTTGAAAATATAGATAACATTGAGGGCTTAGATGATGACACCAAAAGCGTTATGCTGGGTGAAGGACACTTCCTTCGTGCTTGGTGCCATTGGGAATTAGTGAAATTATGGGCGCAGCCTTATGGTTACACCGCTGATAATTCTCATCCTGGAATTCCTATTCGATTAAAGGCAGATAAAAACATTGAAATCAGAAGCAGTGTGGGAGATGTCTACAATCAAGTATTAACAGATATTAATACCTCAATTTCTCTACTTCCAGAGGACAATAATAATTACGCCACTTCTTGGTCTGCGAAGGCACTAAAGGCTAAAGTATTATTTTTAATGAATGACTTTGAAGAGTCAAAAACACTGACGGATGAGATTGTTAATTCTGCTAATTTTCAGTTTTCTGATAGCTTGAATCGTTTTGTGCAACAAGCTCCTGAAGAAGTATTATTCCAGCTAGTCAGTACAGCCAATAACGACAACCGTGCAGGCTCGTTCATCAGTAATTACCGTTCAGATAACAATCCGAATCCCGCATTGAAACCATCGGCAGATATGATGGCAATTGCTACTCGAGGTTACGACAAACGCAGCTCATTCTATGAGATCAGAAACGAGGGTCAAGCAAATGAATATTTTGTGACCCATAAATTTGACGGAGATTACTATAATGTTCCACTACTCCACTTGACCGATATGATGCTAATGCATGCTGAGAATTTAGTGGAGACTGGCGGAGACAAACAAACCGCGATTGATTTGGTTGATCAAATTAGAAAAAGAGCTTACGATACTGCTGCTTATACTCCAATGTCATCAGATATGAGCCTAAGCGATTTAAAAGACTCCATTTATCTTCAAAGACGTTTAGAAATGGCATTTGAAGGTGATTGGACCTTACAATTAAGACG
>VMCP01000109.1 GCA_008081305.1 Bacteroidota bacterium
GTTCAAGGATACTGGTCATAGTAACGCATACTTCCCTTTATTTGTTCCAAAAGGGTTATTTGAAAAGGAAGAAAAGAATGCTGAAGGTTTTGCCAAAGAATGCGCAGTAGTTACCCATTATAGACTTAAAGCCGATCCCGAAAAGCCTGGAAAGTTAATGGCTGATCCAGATAGCCGGTTGACCGAGGAGCTCGTCGTGAGGCCAACATCGGAGGCGATTATTTGGAACACCTATAAAAATTGGATTCAAAGCTATCGTGACTTACCTATATTGATTAATCAATGGGCAAACGTGGTGCGCTGGGAAATGCGTACGCGGTTGTTTTTGAGAACGGCTGAATTCTTGTGGCAAGAAGGACATACCGCTCATGCCACCAAAGAGGAAGCTATTAAGGAAACGGAGCAAATGCTGGATGTGTATGCTGATTTTGCAGAAAATTATATGGCCATTCCAGTTATCAAGGGATTAAAAACAGCCAATGAAAGATTTGCTGGTGCGGAAGAAACCTATTGCATTGAAGGTATGATGCAAGATGGTAAAGCGTTACAGATGGGTACCAGCCATTTCTTAGGACAGAATTTTGCTAAGGCATTTGATGTGACCTTCCAAAATAAAGAAGGTAAAGTTGAGTCGGTTTGGGCAACTAGTTGGGGTGTTTCTACCCGTCTGATGGGTGCATTAATTATGGTCCACAGTGATGACGAGGGTCTCGTCGTTCCGCCAAAATTGGCACCTACCCAAGTTGTTCTCATACCGATATATCGAAAAGATGGCGAAAGAGAAGCTGTTATCAATAAGCTAGACGAAATTGCCGATAAGCTTAAGCAAGCCGGAATTCGCGTTAAGGTGGATGACCGTGACACCCATAAACCAGGATTCAAGTTCGCTGAATGGGAACAAAAAGGGGTACCTGTTCGATTAGCCATGGGCCCGCGTGATCTTCAGAATGACAGCATCGAAATGGCTAGAAGGGATACTAAAACCAAGGAAATAGTTCCATCGGCCGGAATCAGTGATTTGGTAAAAGATACGCTAGATCAAATCCAATCAGATTTGTATAATAAAGCGTTAGATTTCCAACAGAAGCGAACCTATCATGTTGATACATGGGATGATTTTGTTGATGTTATAGATAACAAACAAGGTTTTGCCGTAGCTCATTGGAATGGAAATAGTGAGACAGAAGAAAAAATCAAGGAGCTCACTAAGGCTACAATACGTTGTATTCCTTTAGATAATAAGCAGGAAAACGGTAAATGTGTATTGACGGGAGAGCCATCTACCCAACGGGTAATCTTTGCAAAATCTTATTAACGCCAGTTAACGTCTACAGCTGGTCTAGCAGCTTTCGTACGCTTATTGTCAATCCCTCCTATAAAGAAGTAACCACAGTGCACTTCGCTATCTTCTAACTGGAGAAATTCTCTCATAATCACCGAGTTTATTTCATTCCCAGTTGTCCAATAACCTCCATATTTTTCGTGGGAGGATAGTTGTAAATACATATTTTGCACAGCAGCTCCCAGACTCGCGTATTCTTCCCATTCTGGTACTTTTCCGCTCGGTTTAAAAATGATGGCTATTACATGTGATAACTTATCCGAGAAAGATTGTATTTTTTCGATTTTTAGGGGATCTACATCCACTCCTTTCTTACGGTAGCTACTCTCAATCGCACTAGATAAATATCCTAATTGATTCGGTGGGAAAACTTCATATCGAAAGGGAAGTGTTAGTCTGTGAGAGGGAGCCCATATAGAAGCTTCTAGCATCTCTTGAATAATGGAGTCGGAGGCTTTTTTGCCGTTAAATTCCCTTAGGAAATGACTTCTGCGTTCCTTGATGAAAGCTAACATATTGCAAAATTAAGACAAGTTATTTTTCAACCTTAGTCTCCGTTTGATAATGATATTCGAAAATATGGCTCCCAATATGATAGCCGTACCCAAATAGAACTGAAAATTCAAATCCTGATTTTCCTGAAATATGATGATTCCGAGTACAATACCATAAACGGGTTCCAGATTCACGGTTAAATTAGTCGTGAAGGCGGTAAGCTGCTTTAATGCAATGGTGGCTAAGTAAAACGTGAGGTTCGTGCATAGAACGGCAAGCAAAACAATCCATAGTAAATCGAGAGATCCATTTTGAAGATGATTCCAATCGAATGAGGAAGGATCAAGTTTGGGTAAATCCAATAATGCAGATGGATTGGTAACACCAAGAAAAATGGTAAGTAGGATTCCTCCCGATAACATCTCTATGGTGCTAATACTCAAAGGGTCTGCATCTTCAATGTAACGTTTATTCAAGGTGCTAAATAATGCGGCCAATGCTGCACTTAAGACGCCCAAACCGATAGCAGCAGGATAGAATTGAGATTCTACGTTGTCAGAAGGCAAAGAGAAACTGATAAATACGACCCCAAAAATCACAATAATACCAGATGTTATCTCACTTATCGCCCATTTTTTCCTCATGATAAGTGGTTCGATGATAGAGGTAAAAAACGAAGCGGATCCCAAACAGGCAAGGGTTACAGAAACAGAATTACCTATTTTGATACTGCCATAAAAGGTTAACCAATGTGCACAAACGATTCCACCAAATCCAAGAAGTTTTAAAACTGTCGTTTTGGGGATACGTTTAAGTAATT
>VMCP01000239.1 GCA_008081305.1 Bacteroidota bacterium
TAAGAAGCTAACAACGGACATTGAGAAAAAATTCAAAGATTATGCAAGTAAATTAGAATGTTTGCCTCCGTCAATTGAACCGCGTGCGACGGAACATATATCTGAAATGATTGAGATCATAGAAGGCCTCATTAATAAGAAATCAGCTTATGTAGCGGATGGACATGTAATATTTGACATAAATAAATATGACAAATACGGGAGCTTATCCAATAAATCTCAGAAAGATTTAATAGCTGGTGCAAGAATAGAGGTTGCAAACTACAAAAATAACCCGCTTGATTTCGTATTGTGGAAACCAAGTCAACCAAATGAGCCTTACTGGGATAGTCCATGGGGTAAAGGGAGACCTGGTTGGCATATTGAGTGTTCAGCAATGTCATCAAAATATCTAGGACAAGAATTTGATATTCATGGTGGTGGAATTGATCTGATATTCCCTCATCATGAAAATGAGGTTGCCCAATCTTGTTCGTATCATTCTAATGAACATATGGCTAAATATTTTGTCCATAATGGAACATTAAATATTGAAGGAAAAAAGATGTCGAAATCACTCGGAAATGTTGTTTCATTGAACAATATGTTAGATACATACCATGGTGCAATCCTAAGATTTACCATGTTAAGAACACACTACAGACAACCGATAGATTGGACAAAGAGTAGTTTAGAGGAGTCTAAGAATATTTTGAAGAAATGGGTATCCGTTTCAAACAAAGATAATCTGAGGACTCAAGAGGTATCATCGGAATTTTATGAAACCCTTTTGGATGACATCAATACACCTCAAGCAATCACAAAAATGCATGGTTATTTTTCAAACAAAGAATACGACAAACTCTTTGGAGCCTTAAACTTTCTGGGAATTAATATCGAAGATTTAAGTCGTTCAATGGCATCAGAGCAAAATATTAAAAAAGATGCAATTGATGAAATGGAAGTAAACAAACTCATTGAAGAGAGAAATACCGCAAGAAAGGCAAAGGATTATAAAAAATCCGATGAAATTAGGAATAAACTTGAATTAATGGGAATAAAGCTTCAAGATGATGGAGATAAGTCCACCTGGGAATACATAAATGAGTAAAGAAAAAATATATATATTTGATACGACGCTAAGAGACGGCAACCAAACGCCGGGCGTAGATTTCACTGTGGATGACAAAAACAGAATATCAAAAATTCTTGATGACTTGGGTATAGATTATGTTGAAGGTGGATATCCAGGAGCGAATCCAACAGATACAGATTTTTTTAATTCACCACCAAAATTCAAAAATTCAAAATTTGTTTCATTTGGAATGACAAAAAGACCTGGTCGTTCAGCCTCAAATGATCCTGGGTTTAATGAGTTATTATCATATAAAACGGACGCAATTTGTTATGTCGCAAAATCATGGGACTTTCATGTAAGAAAAGCGCTTGGTTGTACACTTGAAGAAAATATTTCATCAATTAAAGAGTCAGTAAAAGCTGCTTGTAAATCACATGGTGAGGTCATGGTTGATTGTGAACATTTTTTTGATGGTTACAAGAATAACAGAGAATACGCTACAGAATGCGTAAAGGCAGCTTTCGATTCAGGAGCAAGATGGGTTGTTTTGTGCGATACGAATGGCGGTACATTGCCTGATGAAGTATCTGAAATTGTCACTGAAATATGCAATGTAATACCTGGTAAGAATTTAGGTATACACGCTCATAATGATACAGGAAATGCTGTAGCTAATAGTCTAGCAGCCATTCAATCCGGTGCGCGTCAAGTGCAAGGCACACTAAACGGTATTGGTGAGAGATGTGGTAATGCTGATTTAATCACAATCATACCGACCCTTCTTTTAAAAGAGAGATTTAATACTAGCTTTGAAATATCAGTAACAAATAAAGCTCTTAAAAATATTAGGAAAACAAGCCTAATCATTGATGATATCTTGAATAGAGCGCCTGATAAACAATCGCCTTATGTTGGTGAAAGCGCCTTTGCAACAAAAGCCGGTATTCATGCATCTGCAATCATTAAAGATCCTAAAACCTATGAGCATGTAGAACCTGAATCCATTGGTAATGAGAGAAAATTATTAATATCCGATCAAGGTGGAAAATCGAACGTTATCTCTGCATTGAAGAAAATGGGAATAAACATAGCAAAAGATGATCAAAGAATTACTGAATTATTGGAGATTGTCAAAGATAGGGAGTCAAGGGGTTACACATATGAAAGTGCACAGGCATCTTTTGAACTATTGGCTCGTGAAATATTTGGAAACTTAAAAGAATTTTTCAATGTTGAAAGTTTTAGGACATTAGTTGAAAGACGTACCAATGCCAAAGGAGAACTTATTACTGTTTCAGAGGCAACAGTAAAAGTACTCGTTGATGGTGAACGGTTTATCTCATCAGGTGAGGGTAACGGTCCTGTAAATGCATTAGATAACGCAATGCGTAGAGACCTCGGAAAATATAATAAATATCTAAAGAATATGCAGCTTGTTGATTATAAAGTGAGAGTATTGAATGGTGGTACTGGGGCTGTAACGAGGGTTTTGGTTGAGTCATCCGACACAAAAACTAATGAACGGTGGGTTACCATTGGCGTATCCCCCAATATCGTAGATGCATCGTTTCAAGCATTATACGATGCAATTAATTATAAA
>VMCP01000031.1 GCA_008081305.1 Bacteroidota bacterium
ATCACTTTCAATATCACCTAAATCACCTTTGGCATTAGATCCAGGAGCTACAACTCGAAGTTTCAAATCTAACCCAGCTCTTAAACCTGTCATCTGCAGAGAAATTTTGGTGTCAGCCGAACCATTCGTCTGATCCATGTTAGAGATCTTCATGTAAGTGGATGCTGTTTTTTGAGCACTCCCCAAATTGTTACCTGCAACTGTAGGTGCATCCGCAGTCCCGTCACCCGTTACTCTTTCTGTTTCCAGCGCCCTCCCTGCGTCAGTTGGCCTTCTGATATCCCACTGTTGCGTTGCCGTAGCAGACAATTGTGCCGAGGCTGAAATTGTAAATCCAATTAAGGCAGCCGTTAATAAAATCTTTTTCATTTTAAAATTTATTTGTTTGTAATGCCATAAAGGTACTTTGTACACTAAGCACAATTCTTAGGTTTATATAAACACTGTGCATGAGTGCTATTAATGTTATTAAAACGGGGTTTACGTTTACTCATAAGTTTTAATCAATGAGTATAATATACTAAATACGTTTTATGGTTTTAAGGCGGTAATATTTCTTGAAAATCCATTTTTACCTGTTTTTAGAATGTAATCAGTTTAAATCGTAGTTAAGAAAAATTCTGCTCAAGAGGATTCTTTGAATAAACTGCGTTTTTGCCTTTTCTTTGTCCGTACATGGAATGTTATGATTAGGTTTCATTTCTAAAATGCATTCTTCTTTTCGTAATTCTATGCTCATTAGAAAGTTTTTATTTTTTGCTCTAGTATTTGTAAGTAGTGCGGTTTTAGGACAGGAAGTCAAAATTATTGCTTCGCAAAACGGCCTGATGAGTTCCAATGTGAATGCCATTGTACAAGATGACTTAGGCTTTGTCTGGTTAGGAACTAAAGATGGCTTGTACCGGTATAATGAAGGTAGGGCCACACGCATAGAGTTTCAGGAAGATCCACAAGGGTCTAATAATATCAAAAGTCTACATGTAACCTCCACCCATAAACTTCTGATAGGATTGAATTTAGGCGGATTGGTAGAGTTTGATTTGCAATATCAGAAGGCCGCTCAAATTCCTCAACTACCTAATATATCAGAGGATATAACTATAAACTCTATCGTAGAAGATTCGTTTGGTACATTATGGCTCGGCACGTTGTCAAAAGGCATTTGGACCTATTCTGATAGGAGTGAGCAGTGGAAACAACTTACCTATCCTAACCATCCTGAGAATATAGCATCATGTTTTGATTTTGCTCAACAAGGCGATACCATGTGGCTAGCCACAAATGGTGATGAATTGTTGTATTATTTGTATTCAAATGATAGTGTTTTCAGCCTTGAAACCTCCGTGTCGTTTTCTTCATTCAGAAAGTCTGTTGATGTTTATCAGAATAAAGTTGTGTTTGGTGTAGAAAATATCGGAGCGATTGAATTCTATAACAACACTGAATACTTACATTCTTATCCTTGTCGTGATGTAGTTTATTTCCAAGGAAACCTTTGGATATCTACAGATGGTGATGGTATTTGGTCATGGGATGGCTTGGATTATAGGCACTACACAAAAGACTATCCCTATCTAGGGACGGTTACGGATCAATATTACAGTTTCGCTGAAGTGGAAAACACCCTATGGGTTGGAACCTACAATGGCGGTGCGGCAGTATTTAACGCTTCAAATTCAATTATCCAAAGCATTCCACTTCCGCAACAGTCAAATTTTGGCACTATCCATAGCGCAATAAGCTTTAGTCGAATGAATAATGAGGTGTATGTGGGTTACGATGGCGATGGATTTTACAAATTCCAAAATGATAGACTGCACCCATTTTTGAATCCTTCTCCAAATCAAAAGCATCCAGAGGTAATCACCTCTGTACTGATGGACGATTTGGACAGCAGTGCTTGGTTGGGAACGTATTCCCAAGGATTATGGCACTACAACTCCAAAGGAGATGTATTGGCGCATTACATGCCCTATGAGGAAACAGGTAGAGGGTTATTACATGGCGGAATCTGGTCACTAGAAAAAGGCAAGGGTGATTCCATTTGGATAGGAACATTGGAAGGAATTCAGTTATGGAACGGGACTGAATTTATTAATCCTTTTGAAAAGGCATCAATAGATAGAAACATTATAAATGATATTCACTCATTTGATAATGCTATCTGGATTGCAACCCAGTATAATGGGATTTTACAATTAGACGATACTGTAAAGAGTCAATTGAATTTTGGATTTCCTGTACTCAGCATGCAGGATTTCAATGATTACATATTAGTAGGAACTGAGGGTGGGGGATTACACGTTATTGATAGCTTAAATACCTCCACAGAAATTATACAGGGTGCTCGTTGCAAAACGGTTTATTCCTTTTCAATAATCAACGGAAGATGTTTTGCAGCAACAGATGTAGGGTTGATCGAAATATTGTTTGACAGGAAAGACTGGGCATTTGAAACTATTGCAACTCTTGAGGATTTAGATATTGGTGAGTTTAATAGACAAACTTTATGTCCGGTTGAAGGAGATTTATTAATTGGCGGTACTAAAGGACTATTTCGCTATTACTTGAATAGAGTGCCTACGGAGAACATAGAGGAATTGGTGATTACTAGAATTGTTGTAGAGGACTCCATTCGTTCAC
>VMCP01000246.1 GCA_008081305.1 Bacteroidota bacterium
ATCAATCATGATTGGAACTCGGGAAATATCGGGTTCAGCTGCAATCAGATTTAGAAATGTTTTCATGGCTTCAATGCCATCCAACATCCCTTCATCCATATTGACATCAATGACTTGTGCTCCATTTTCAACTTGTTGTCTTGCGACATCTAAGGCGGTGTTGTAATCCCCAGAGAGAATGAGACGAGCAAATTTCTTACTACCGGTTACATTGGTACGTTCACCAATATTAACAAAATTGGTTTCTTCGGTTAGTGTAAACGGCTCTAAACCGCTTAGCCTCAAATAGGGTTTTATTTGATTGTTACTCACGGTTCTATTAGAATCGATTAAATTAAACTCGGCCAACGTTTTGGGTCAACCTCGTGCATCATTTGATAGACAGCTAGATATACATCATCAACCGATGGTTTTGAGAAATAATCTCCGTCGGAGGAATAGGCGGGTCTATGTGCTTTTGCTGTGATGGTCAATGGTTTACTGTCTAAATAACGGTAACCGTTTTGCTCTTCAAGAATTTGTTGGAGAATGTATGCCGATGCTCCACCAGGTACATCTTCATCCAATACAACAAGCCGATTGGTATTTTTCAAACTCTCCACAATGTGATGATCTACATCAAATGGAAGTAAGGTTTGAATATCGATTAGCTCAACCCGAATGCCTACATTGGCTAATAATTCAACGGCTTCCGCAGCGATACGACAATTAGACCCGTAGGTTACCAAGGTTACATCTTCCCCAAATCTTAGGGTTTCTGGGAAACCTAGAGGTACCGTGAACTCACCAATATTCTTTGGCATTTTTTCCTTTACACGGTAACCGTTTAAGCATTCAACAACCAAAGCAGGCTCATCGCTTCTCAGTAGTGTGTTATACATACCGGCTGCTCTGGTCATATCCCGTGGAACACAAACATGCATTCCGCGAACGGCATTTATGATCATTCCCATAGGGGAGCCAGAATGCCAAATACCTTCTAATCGGTGACCCCTTGTACGAATGATTAGGGGCGATTTTTGACCTCCTTTGGTTCGGTATTGTAGCGTAGCGAGATCATCACTCATGGGTTCTAGGGCGTAGAGTAAATAGTCGAGATATTGAATCTCTGCGATGGGTCGTAAACCACGCATGGCTGCGCCAATTCCTTCCCCAATGATGGACCATTCTCGAATTCCCTTATCCGTAACACGTAATTCACCAAACTTATCTTGAAGCCCTGAAAAACCTTGGTTTACGTCTCCGATTTTACCTACATCCTCTCCAAAGGCAAAAATGCGAGGGTCTCGATCCATGTTGGTTTCAAAACACGCCCGAACCACTTTATATCCATCTACATCCTCATCGGTTAATTCGAGAGGAATAGTCTCAATGCTTGATGCTTTTTGCGGACTTTCACTATGCAGGTGAGAGCTGTATCGCTCGAAGTTGTCGGAGTTAAACTGAGAATAAAAATCCAACAAGGGCTTTCTCGTATTCGCGTCCCAATCCACGGTTATTCTAAGCGCTTGGTGCAATGCATTTCCTAAATCACGTCGGATAGGATCCTGGGCTTGGGTTAAATGCGTTAAAATCTGTTTAAGCTCTTGGTTTTCACTGTGAATTTCCTGTAATACGGAAACAAATGCGTCAATCTCTGATTTAATATCAGCGGTAAACTCGCTCCAGGCAGCCTTTTGCCATCCCTTAACCTCTTTGATTGCTTGACTTTCTAATTCTTTGATGTCAGCATCATTACTGATTCCATTTGAAATTATCCAAGAACGCATTTGAGCAATGCAATCAAATTCTTGCTCCCATTCCAAGCGTTCTTTTGATTTGTAACGTTCGTGTGAACCACTGGTAGAATGTCCTTGTGGTTGGGTAACTTCAGTTACATGCACGAGAACAGGGGTTTGTTTTTCACGGCAAACATCAGCAGCTTCCTTATACACCTGGCATAACTCAGCATAATCCCATCCTTTTGCTGTGAATATTTCTAGTCCGACACCATCTTCATTGGTTTTAAAACCTTGCATGATGGCGGAAATGTTTTCTTTTGCTGTTTGATATTTGGCGGGTACGGAGATTCCATAGGCATCATCCCAAACACTCATGAGCATGGGTACTTGCATGACACAAGCTGCATTTATGACCTCCCAAAAAATCCCTTCTGAGGTTGAGGCATTTCCTATGGTTCCAAAAGCGATTTCCTTTCCTTTTTGAGAGAATTTGGTGAGCTCATGTAGCGCAGGGTTTTCTTTGTAGAGTTTGGATGCTACCGCTAAGCCTAGGAGTCGTGGCATCTGGCCCGCAGTAGGGGAGATGTCGGCACTCACGTTGAAGCTGTCGGTTTGACTTAGCCATTCACCGTTTTCATCCAAGAAGCGAGTGGCGTAATGCCCGTTCATGCTTCTACCAGCAGAAGCCGGTTCTTTTTCAACCGAAGCATGTGCGTACAATTGAGCAAAAAACTTTTGAATATCCGACAGACCCTTCGCAAACATGAAGGTTTGGTCACGGTAATAACCACTGCGCCAATCACCGTGTTCGAATACCTTTGCCATGGCTAATTGAGCGACTTCTTTACCGTCCCCAAAAATGCCGAATTTAGCCTTCCCCGTTAATACTTCTTTTCGACCAATCAGTGATGCCTGT
>VMCP01000043.1 GCA_008081305.1 Bacteroidota bacterium
ACGTTGCGATGCTGGATACGGTGTAGGTCCGAGTAAAATGGCGGTGTATTTGGATTTCAAATACAACATGATGAATAAATACGGACGTGCGGAAGCAAGCAAGCAAGGAATTCAAAACCCTGATGACACTACCCTCATCCGTTTAGGAAAAGAGAAGATTAAAGAGAAATATGGCAACTTGTTTGACATGTACAAGCAGATTACGGACGAAGATCCGTATGAAGTGCCCATGCGTATTTACCCCGCCGTTCATTACACAATGGGTGGACTTTGGGTAGATTACGAACTACAAACAAGCGTTCCAGGTTTATATGCATTAGGAGAAGCGAACTTCTCAGACCACGGTGCAAATCGCTTAGGAGCTTCTGCTCTTATGCAGGGGTTAGCGGATGGATATTTCGTTATACCTTACACTATCGGAGGGTATCTTTCAAAAGAACTTCATACCAAAGCAATACCAACGGATCATGAGGCCTTTGTTGAGGCAGAAAACAGAGCCAAAGAAAGAATTCAAGGCTTCTTAAAAATCAACGGTAAGAGAACTGTGGAAAGCTACCACCGTGAGCTTGGCTTAATCATGTGGGAAAAGTGTGGTATGGCGAGGAATGAAAAAGGCTTAAAAGAAGCAATTGCAGAAATCCGCGCTTTAAGAGATGACTTCTACAAAAACGTACGAGTACCGGGATCAGACACAGGATTTAACCCTGAATTAGACAAGGCGGGTAGAGTCGCTGACTTCCTTGAATTGGGAGAGCTCATGTGTATGGATGCACTTTCTAGAAATGAAAGTTGCGGAGGTCACTTCCGTGAGGAATTCCAAACCGAAGAAGGAGAAGCACTTAGAGACGATGAAAACAACTTATCCGTTTTCGCATGGGAAAATAAAGCAGAAAATGGTTGGGAGCTTCACAAAGAAGAACTCAACTACGAGAATATTAAAATACAGCAACGCAGTTACAAATAATTAATGGGAAATACGATGAATATTAATCTTAAAGTTTGGCGTCAAGAAAACGAGAACGCCTCAGGAAAATTTGAAGAGTACAAAGTTCAAGCGAATCCCGATATGAGCTTCCTTGAAATGTTTGATGTATTAAATGAGCAACTCATTGAAGACGGAAAAGATCCTATCGCTTTTGACCACGACTGTCGTGAAGGGATCTGCGGTATGTGCAGCATGGTCATCAACGGAAGACCTCATGGTCCAAAAGGGGGTGTTACCACTTGCCAACTACATATGCGTAGTTTTAAAGATGGCGATACCGTTGTTGTTGAGCCTTGGAGAGCAAACGCATTTCCTGTGGTTAAGGATTTAAGTGTAAACCGAGGTGCATTCGATAGAATCATTTCTTCTGGGGGATACGTATCTGTAAATACGGGTAGTGCGGTTGATGCAAATGCGGTTCTCATTCCTAAAGAAACAGCAGATACGGCCTTCCAAGCAGCGACTTGTATTGGTTGCGGTGCCTGTGTAAGCGCTTGTAAGAATGCTTCCGCAATGCTATTTGTGGGGGCAAAAGTCACACAATTAGCTGAGTTACCCCAAGGTCAACCAGAAAGAGAAGCTCGTGTAGTTGCTATGGTTGATCAAATGGATGCTGAAGGATTTGGTGCTTGTAGCAATACAGGTGCTTGTGCCGCTGAATGTCCAAAAGAAATTCCATTGTCGGTAATCGCCAACCTAAATCGCGAATACTACAAAGCGAAACTAAACGGAAAATAATTACTCCACGGGGTAAACTAAACCTAATGAACAGCCAATGCGAATAGCGTTGGCTGTTTGCGTTCCAGTGAAATTTGGCATAATACTCATCCCTACGTTCGGTTCACATAACAATCGCAACTTTTCGTCAAGTTGATATTCGGCGCGCAAACTTGAATACACAAACCCGTTTAATGTGGGGTTCTCTACCTTATTGATGAGTAAATCACCTGATTCACTGAACGAAGTCGTATAATCGTAAACGTCAACTTCAGTGCCTTCTTCCAAAGAAAATCCTTGGGTTTTAATTCTAATCCTATCGGTGATTAACACTCCTAAAGAGGCTCCATAGGTAAAATATAGTTCTGTTTTTGGTAGTTGCATTTTCACTCCATCCAACCTAATAAAACGATCCACTTTCAACTCGAAATAATCCTGTTGGAATTGATAAAGCAAACGTTGCACCGGCCCTTCAGCTAAATGACTATAAATCTGCAAATCTGGATGTGGTTGGTACCGGTACATATTATTTTCCTTTACTCGGTTAAAACCCCAACGCTGATATCCAAAACTAGCTTTCCATGCACGTCCCCTTTCTCTCTGAAAAAGTATACCCAAGGAAAGCGAAACTCCGTTTTGACCTTCATCGGCAATTCGAAACGAATCTTCCAATAACGATTCAGTGTACCCTAAATCAGTCTGTGGATTCACTCCCAACAGCAAACGATTTGAAATCTGGGGGGACACACTCGCTTCAACTCGTTTATCCCATGGTGTTGATTGCGTATATCCTAAATGAATAAATAAACTAAAACAACAAACCGATAAAACACTCCTCCAAGTCATGAGGGCAAGTTAATCATCAAATGTGAGTCTTGCGCTTTTTTGATAGAATCGGTATACCCCTAGCACGGATGCAACAATAAGCCCTA
>VMCP01000126.1 GCA_008081305.1 Bacteroidota bacterium
TCCTTTTCTACACCCACGCTATCCGACTCACTTGGAGGATTCACAACATAGGCTGTGTCTCCATCGTAAATCTGTAAAATGGTATCGGACTCAAACTGTGGTTCTGGACGTCCTTCCAACCAAAAAATTAATGAATCACGGTTCTCATTGAATCTTATTGCCTTTTCCTTAGGCAAGAAAAACTCGAAAGCCTCCCCCATATATGGAACCTGATCCGTGCGCAACGCTGGATTATAATTTCTCATCTCGAGCGTGCTCAAATCAAAATGTTCCTCAAAAAAAGAAAATGGAAGGGATCTTTCAATAGATAATACCCTTTCTCTATTACCCCAAGGCGATTTCTGTAATTCTGTTTCCCTATTCTCTAGGTATTCTGAAAGCGCTACTGAGGCTGCAAAAAACTGTATTATAGGCAACTGCTCTTGTGGCTCTAAAGCTAAATAAACGGTATCAAAGTTGATGGTATTTACACGATGTATTACTTGGTTTAATCGCGCTGGACCAACCCTAAATGCCGTGATGGTTAACCGCCAATCTTGATAGATATTCTGCAACTCCTGGATATAAAGGCAAGCTGCTTTGGTAGCTTTCTCTGGCTCCCTACGCTCATCGTATAAAGCCGTTAATTGCAACCCATATTTTTTAGCCATTAAATATGGCATAGGCCACATCCCCGTGTAACCAGAAGGGCTTCTAAAACGGGGCTCAAATCCCGTATTCGCCGCAGGTATAAAACCTACAAACCAAGGTAATTTATGCGCACGTCTTTCGATTTCTATATGATTGCGGTATTGGTCATATCTAGAAGCAAGAATTCCTGTGGTTCCCTCGGTATCTTCTAACCACTCTTTGATTTCTCGATCAATTTCTTGATTCCTAAAAACAGGTAATCCTCTTTCTTGGTATTTTTTATACAGATGATTTAACGAACTATCCGTTTGTGCCTCTAATGAAGGAAGCATAAAGAGAAGAGAAGCTAAAATTAATCCCACAAACCTCACCACGAGCATCAAGAATTCACCTCCTCAATCAATCTACTTAGGCTGTATAAATCATTTTCAGACCCACGTGATGTCATCAATTGAACACCTAATGGCAAACCCTCTTCAGTTTTAGAAACCGGTATAGAAATAGCAGGGTTTCCAGCCAAATTAGCTTGAACCGTAAACAAGTCTGCCAAATACATCGAAACAGGATCCTTACTTTTTTCGCCTAAACCGAATGCTGGAGAACTTGTTGTGGGTAATAAAATCGCATCGGCGTTATCCAGAACTTGGTCTGTTTGATCTTGAATGATACGTCTCACCTTTAAAGCCTTTTCGTAATATGCATCATATTGATCACTGGATAAAACAAAGGTTCCCAACATAATACGACGCTTCACTTCAGGACCAAAGCCCTCGGTACGAGATTTAATATACGTCGATTCCAAATCTGTCGCATTGTCGCTTCTATATCCGTACATCATACCAGAATATCGAGAAAGGTTTGAACTCGCTTCTGCGGTAGTTAACACATAATAGGTTGGCACCATCTGATCCAATAAAGGAAAATCAAAATAGGTAATTTTATGTCCTTGGGATTCTAGTTTTTCCAACAAGCGGGTAAAAGAAGCTTTCACTTCAGGGTCCAACCCTTCGTGATTCACCGCTTGATTCATCACCGCAAATGTTTGTTTTTGCTTACCTTCATAAGACCAGTTGTCAATAGGTGGTTCTTGTAATAGGGTAGCATCATGTTCATCCTTACCTGACATGATGGAAGTTAATAAAGCAACATCCTCAATACTTTTAGCGAAAGGCCCTATCTGATCGAAACTAGAAGCATATGCCAATAATCCCCAGCGAGAAATTCTTCCGTAGGTTGGCTTTAGTCCATAAATACCATTAAATGCCGCTGGTTGACGTATGGAACCACCGGTATCAGAACCCAAAGAACAATGACACATATCAGCGGCCACTGCTACCGCACTTCCACCACTACTTCCGCCTGGTACTTTAGTTTCATCGTGTGGATTTTTTACAGACCCAAACGCGCTATTTTCGTTGGAAGCACCCATTGCAAATTCATCACAATTCGTGCGACCGATAAAAATGGCATCTTCCTTTTCTAAACGCTCAACAGCAGTAGCTGTGTATAAGGATTCAAAACCTTCTAAGATTTTTGAGGAAGCACTTACTTTATGGTCTTTATAGGCCATATTATCCTTCAGAGCAATAACTATCCCTGCCAACGAACCAGCTTGACCAGATTTTATTTTGGCATCTATAAGGATGGCTTTTTCTCTCGCTTCATCAGCCCAGACCTCATTAAAAGCGTTGAGGTGAGATTTTTCTTGAATATTTTGTAAATAATATTCAACCAACTCAACACAAGAAACCGAGCCTGATTGAAGGTCGGTTTGTATATCGGTTACTCGGTTATACGATTTCAACTTTCCTTTTCGCTATTGGAGGGAGCATCGTCTGACAGGCCGGTGCGGAGGGCAGCGCGCAGACCGTCGTGAGCGTTGGGGAATTCTTTAACACCGCGGCCGAATCCGCGCATTAACGCGGGAATGGTCTGACCACCAAAAAGCAACAACAAGAGTAAGGCGACAACA
>VMCP01000245.1 GCA_008081305.1 Bacteroidota bacterium
ACTCAGACCAAGCTTTTACCGGCGTCATTGGCCCCATGGTTGAGGTTCCTGCACTCATTTTACTTGTGCAACTTGCTAAACGATTGAAGAGTTTCTAGTTGCTGGTTCCTGGTTCCTAGTTCCAAGTTCCTAGTTGCTGATTCCTAGTTCCTAGTTTCCTGTTTCAAGTAACAAGTGACCAGAAACCATCTAAAACATCACCTTATACGTCGGGTCTTCCAACACGTTTACATCGATGATTTCATCAGCGTTTGAAAGTAAGGTTCGGCAATCAGGGCTTAAATGCTTGAGATGTACTTTTTTCCCGGCTTTTTTGTAACGCTCGGTGATCTTATTTAGCGCTTCTATCGCTGACATATCGACCACGCGACTTTCGTAAAAATCAATAATCACTTCTTCTGGGTCATTAGCCACATCAAACTTCTCGTTAAAGGCGGTAACAGATCCAAAGAAAAGCGGCCCGTATATTTCATAATGCTTCACTCCGCTATCATCGATGGTTTTACGTGCTCGAATGCGCTTGGCATTATCCCAAGAGAAAATAAGGGCAGATATAATCACACCTATCAAAACAGCCAATGCAAGGTTGTGCAAGACAGCAGTTACCACAGTAACCAAAACCATCACAATCACATCCGACTTTGGCATTTTGTTAAACGTACGGATACTCGCCCATTCAAAAGTCCCTAATGAAACCATGATCATCAATCCGGTTAATGCAGCCATGGGAACAGCCTCAATTAAACTGGAACCGAACATCACAAATACCAAAAGCATGACAGAAGCAACAATACCAGATAAACGGGCTCTAGCTCCGTTAGAGATGTTAATCAGCGATTGACCAATCATGGCGCAACCACCCATTCCCGAGAATAATCCTGAAAGTACGTTTGCCAATCCTTGCGCGATGGCTTCCTTATTTCCACGACCGCGGGTTTCGGTGATTTCATCAACGATGTTTAGGGTTAATAAACTCTCTATTAATCCTACACCAGCCACAATAGCGGAGTAGGGTAGCACCAATAAAAAGGTATCAAATGTCCAATCGATATTCGGAATATGAAACGGTGGGAATCCACCCTTGATGGATGCCATATCTCCAACCGTTTTGGTGTCCAAATCAAAGAAAAATACAATTCCAAAAACCACTAATATGGCCACTAAGGATGCGGGAATAATCTTACTGAGTTTAGGTAAGCCCCAAATGATGAACATGGTTAAGGCAACCAATCCAGAAAATAAATACAAGGCACTACCGGTTAACTAATTTCCATTTCCATCTTGAAATTGAACCAATTGGGAACTGAATATGATAATCGCTAAACCATTGACAAATCCAAAAATAACAGGATGGGGTACCAAGCGCATTAACTTTCCAAGTCGTAAAAAACCAGCAGCTAATTGTATGATTCCGGCAAGGATTACCGCAATAAATACATATTCAACTCCGTGAGACTTGGTGAGTGATACTAATACTACGGCTACAGCCCCAGTGGCACCCGATATCATTCCAGGACGTCCACCCAAAACAGATGTGACCAAACCCATCATGAAGGCCGCGTACAATCCTGTTAGTGGCGATAACCCTGCAATCAAGGCAAAAGCAACGGCTTCAGGCACCAACGCCATGGCTACAGTTAAGCCCGAGAGGATTTCATTTTTATAATTAACGGATTGTTGAAAATCAAATAGCTTTAAATATGGTCTCATATAAATGTTCCCTAGAATTTTGAAGGTGCAAAGGTCGTGAATTGTAAGAGTAAAACCATTAAGCCCTTGTGAATTTGGTGTTGAGCTTAGGGTGATAGGTGTTTTTTGATTTCTGAATTCAAAGGAATTGTGTATTCCTTTTAGAAACCAGTAAAATTATGAGCCTTGATGATTGTTTGTAAACCCTATCTAGCAACAACCCGAACCGGGTGTACAAGCATTTGAAGTTGCTTGGTTTGAAGTAGGGATTCCACATTTATCTTTTGCTAAACAATCGGTTTGTTTTGCGGTGAGTCGAAACTGACCATTCACAAAGGCAAGTCCATAGGTCTCGATGGTACGACCTTGATGCTCGACTTCAATTTCAGCGTCTGGAAGCTGTAAAGACTTTTCTGCGTCGTTAATGATGGATTGTAGTTTTTCTGTGCTCAGTCGGTGATCATAGTCGGTGGCCGTGAATAGTTGAAAGTTGATGACTTCTTCTTTTCTCACAGTTCCACCACAATCAATAAAATGTTTTTTGACTAAGCCAACTTCGGTTACATGAAAATGGGCAGGAACCGCATCCCCGTTTGGAAGGATAAATTCAATGGTTTTTAAATAATTTAACGCAGTCTTGATTTCAGATAACCTCATAATGCAAAGGTAGAATATTGTATTGTTAATGAATTCAATTAACTGAAATTTAATGTATTGCGATTTTTAATAATGATGTTTTTTTTCTACCTTTCGTATGATTTAACTTTAGCTGAGATGAAAACATTTAAAATCAACAGTAGAATATTTATTTTCTGCATATCCATATTTTTATTTGGTCCCATTACCTCACAAATAGAATACAAAGGGCCAATTCCAAAAATCGAAACGGGTATCGGCGCACCTG
>VMCP01000233.1 GCA_008081305.1 Bacteroidota bacterium
CCGATTCTCGTGAGGAAGCCGTTTATCCTTTAGAATACCTTCGTCAGGCTAAATTCTGGCCTATGGTTTCCAGGGTGAATAACACGTATGGAGATAGAAACTTGGTTTGTGCGTGCTTGCCAACGGAAGCGTACGCCGAAGGTTAATCAAATCGATAGTCAATCCATTATATAGCGGCGCCGTTCATCGGTGCCGCTTATTTTTATATGGATATAGTCTCTGCCAGCTAGGATTTCTTTACCTAGCTCAGGCCATTCAATAAACCAGATTCCAGCATCCAATCCTTCTTCAATTCCTGCTTCGTATAGCTCTTCTGCTGACTCAATTCGGTACCAGTCGCTATGAAAAATCTCACCTAATTTACTTTGGTACGAATGAACCAAACCAAAAGTTGGGCTACTGATATTTTCGGTTACACCTAAGGATCTACAAATGGCTTTGATCAATGTGGTTTTACCTGCCCCTACATCCCCCGATAATATAACAATGGTATTGGAAGTGATTTTGTCTACAAGGACATTCACGAGTGAATCTAACTCGTTTTCTCTCGCTTCGAATTCCATTTATAATCTTTTTGGGGATAGGGTAATCAATGGACAAATCATTTCCTCCATGCTGATGCCACCGTGTTGAAAGGTGTTTTTGTAGTACTTCGCATAGTAATTATAGTTGTTTGGATAGGCGAAGAAATCGTCTTCTGTAGCAAAAATGAATGAACTACTTAAATGAAGGGTAGGCAGTGCTGCGTCCAATGGTTTCTTGACCTCAAATACTTCTTTTGGGTTATACGTCAGATTCTTACCCTGCTTGTATCTCAAATTGGAATTCACTTTTTTGTCTCCCACTACTTTCACGGGTTCTTTAACACGGATACTTCCATGGTCGGTAGTGATGATCACTTTGCACGGTTTCTCGGCTATTTTTTGTAACGCTTCCCATAGTGGAGAGTGTTTGAACCAAGTAGCGGTAACGTTGCGATAGGCGGCTTCATCCTCAGCTAATTCACGCACCACATTTACATCGGTACGGGCGTGAGAAAAGGCATCAACAAAGTTGTATACAATCACGTTTAATGGATTGTTTCTCATGTTGTGGATGTTGTCAACCAGGTCTTTTGCACCATCTAAATGAGTTACCTTGGTATAGCTAAACTTGGAATCCCTTCTAAGTCGTTTCAGTTGGTCTTCGAGGAAGTCTTTTTCGTATAAATTCTTACCTCCCTCATCTTCGTCGTTAGACCATTTATCTGGGAAGTTTTTTTCGATTTCCGACGGAAGCATTCCACTGAAAATCGCGTTTCGGCAATACTGAGTGGTGGTGGGAAGAATACTCAGATACATGTCTTCTTGATCGGTGCGAAACAAGCTATTTAAGGTTTCTGAAATGGCTCTCCATTGGTCAAATCTTAGGTTGTCTAACACGACTAGATATACTGGCTCCTCCTCGTCGAGGTAAGGGTTTACCGCTTTTCTGAAGAGGTTGTGACTTTGAAGCACTTCGTCATCTTGTTGAATTAAATCCAAATAATTTTTTGAAATGTATTTGCAAAATCCGCGGTTGGCATCGGACTTTTGGGTTTCCAATACCTCTTTCATACCCTCTTCCGAGGTTTGATCTAACTTCATTTCCCAATAGACCAATTTCTTGTAAACTTCCTTCCATTCTTTGAAGTTCATACTATCGGATACCGACATGCCAATTTGCATGAACTCACGTTGGTATCCTTGGGTGGTACGTTCGTTAACCAAACGCTGTTCATCTAAATTCTTTTTTAAGGATAATAGAATTTGGCTTGGGTTCACGGGCTTGATGAGGTAATCCGAAATTTTACTTCCTATTGCCTCCTCCATGATATGTTCTTCTTCATTCTTGGTGATCATGATCACCGGAAGGTTGGGCTTGATTTGTTTGATTTCAGCAAGTGCATCAATACCTGAAATACCAGGCATGTTCTCATCTAGGAATACCAAATCAATATTCTCCGTTTTAACCAGTTCAACGGCATCGTTACCGTTGTTAACGGTGCTGACTTTGTATCCCTTTCCTTCTAGGAATAAAATGTGTGGTTTTAATAAATCAATTTCGTCGTCGGCCCAGAGTAGATGTGCTTGCATATGTTTGTAACGTGTAAAGTTCAACAAACTTCGGTTCTTAACATCGGTTTCGTTCTTTTTTTCGTGAATTGTCGAAAAATTCCCACAAAAGAGAAATAGAATGCACTTTTGTATTTGTGAGTTCTCACCACATCATTCGAGATAATCAGGAAGCGGCATTGATCATTGCCAACGGTGAACCGTGTTCGTTGGCCTTGATGGAAGAACTATTAGAATGGAGTCCTTTCATTGTAGTGTTAGATGGTGCTTTAAAACGGGTATTAGAGTGGGGGATAAAAGTAGATGTATGGTTGGGTGATTTTGATTCAATTGAATCAGAGAATATTGATTTTCGTGGACAGGATATTGAAAAGGTTCATGCTCCGGACCAGGATAAAACGGACCTACAAAAAGCGTTTGATTACCTCATCACGAAGAATTTTCATTCGGTGCATGTTCTTTGGGGCACAG
>VMCP01000020.1 GCA_008081305.1 Bacteroidota bacterium
CCATTGCTGCTCCTGCAGCTGCAGCCCCCTCCGCTCCTGCGCCAGCCGCGCCCGCAGCCAAGGCAGATACTGCAGTAGAAAGTAATAACAACCTCGTAGAAATAAAGAGTCCTATGGTAGGTACTTTTTACCGCGCAGCGAACCCTGAGTCTCCTTCGTTCGCCAATGTTGGTGATGATGTAAACCCAGGCAAAGTAGTTTGTATCATCGAGGCGATGAAACTCTTTAATGAGATCGAAAGCGAGGTTAAAGGAAAGATCGTGAAGGTATTGGTGGATAATGCTACGCCTGTGGAGTACGATCAACCTCTATTCCTTGTTGAACCTGCATAAACCAAGAACATATGTTCAAGAAAATTCTAATAGCCAATCGCGGTGAGATTGCGCTAAGAATCATCCGTACGTGCAAAGAAATGGGCATTCGTACGGTAGCTGTTTATTCATTGGCGGATAAACAGAGTCTACATGTACGATTTGCTGATGAGGCCGTTTGTATTGGTCCGAATCAGAGCAAGGAAAGTTACCTCAATATACCAAGGATTTTAGCAGCAGCGGAAGTGACTAACGCTGATGCCATACATCCTGGCTACGGGTTCCTTTCGGAGAATAGTAAGTTTTCTGCAATCTGTAGAGATCATGGTATTAAGTTCATTGGTGCTACACCTGAGCAAATTGACGGGATGGGTGATAAAAGTAATGCAAAAGAAACCATGAAAAAGGCGGGAGTTCCGACTATTCCTGGTTCTGAAGGATTACTTGAAAGTATCGATCAAGCGAAATCCATAGCAAAAGAAATAGGATATCCAGTGATCATGAAGGCCACAGCTGGTGGTGGTGGTCGTGGAATGCGCATTGTTTGGAACGAAGAAGAAGTGGAAGCCGCATGGAATTCTGCCAAACAGGAAGCTGGGGCTGCTTTTGGTAATGATGGTCTCTACATGGAGAAATACATCGAAGAGCCTCGCCACATTGAAATTCAAATTGCAGGCGACCAATATGGTACTGTATGTCATTTGAGTGAGAGAGATTGCTCTATTCAACGTAGACATCAAAAGCTCATAGAAGAGACACCATCTCCATTTATGACCAAGGAACTGCGTAAAAAAATGGGAGAGGCGGCAAAAGCAGCAGCGAAAATCATTAATTATGAGGGTGTGGGCACGGTGGAGTTCCTAGTAGATAAGCATAGGAATTTTTACTTTATGGAGATGAATACCCGTATTCAAGTTGAACATCCAGTCACTGAAGAGGTAATCAACCATGACCTGATCAAAGAACAGATTCAGATAGCGGCGGGTGTGCCTATCTCTGGAAAGGATTACGAACCGAATAAAGCTGCGATTGAAGTGAGAATCAATGCGGAAGATGTCTATAAAGATTTTCGTCCTAGTCCTGGAAAGATAAAGGTATTACATAAGCCAGGTGGACACGGTGTAAGGGTAGATTCTCATATTTACGCGGGTTATGTTATTCCTCCTTACTACGATTCTATGATTGCCAAGTTGATAGTGTCTGCACAAACGCGAGAAGAAGCCATTGTAAAAATGGAGCGTGCTTTGAGTGAGTTTGTCATTGAAGGAATTGAAACTACCATTCCTTTACATCAGCAACTTATGAAGAATGAAGATTTCCGTAAAGGGAACTTCACCACTGCGTTCATGAATGATTTTAAAATCAAGTAAATAAAGAAAATACCTATTAAAAAAAGCCCCGATTCGGGGCTTTTTTGTTTTTTGGCACGGTGTTTGTTTCTATCTAGTCAAAACAAATTAAAACCTAACTATCATGAAAAAGTTAACATTATTATTCGCTGTCGCTTTCGCTGTTGTAGGATCTGCAATGGCCCAGATGGCTATCCCAGGTGAAGTTTTTGCTGGTAACCCTGCACGTTTCAACGGTCGTAAAGTAACCATCAAGAACATCGAAATCGTTAAGTCTGATGCAAACCACGGCGGTCCTGCTATCGGTGGTCCTGCTGGTGCGGTACACGGTGCTCCAGGTGCGGTAGGTACTCCAAGTGCTCCTGCAACTCACCCATGTCGTCCACCACGTGGATTTGCGCAAGTAAACTTGTTCTTCAAAGGTATGCCTGAATATAAAGGATGTTTCTTTATGGCTGAAAACATGAAGACACAAATGGATCGTGAGTGTGGACATGAAAATACTCCAGCTCAGGTAACTTTCCGTGGTGATTCACGTACTGGTTACATGATTTCTTTCTACCGTTTAGGAATGTAATTCATCCTTTAACGGATAACAAAAAGCCCCGAGTTTGAGACCGGGGCTTTTTTTATGCTTTGGTATGATTGTGATTATTTAAACCTAACGCCTTTAGCTAAGAACTTTGTTTTTAACTCATAGGTTGCATCGGTGGAATCCGTTGCGTCGTCATTGTAAAGAGTATCTTTGTAGAAGCTACCTGTTGCATAGAGGTCGCGTCGTTTTAAGCTCTTTGGTACCGTGAATTCATCATTAAAATCAACAATGATTGGGCCATCGAGTAAATCATAGCTAAACCAGCAACCTTCTGCTTGGCAAACTTCTTTTACCTTAC
>VMCP01000165.1 GCA_008081305.1 Bacteroidota bacterium
ACCGACATTAAAATATCGGAGGAAGTAAAACAAGCCGGTGGTTTGGCGATTATCGGAACGGAACGTCACGAAAGTCGACGTGTAGATCGCCAGTTGCGTGGACGTGCTGGTCGACAAGGAGACCCTGGTAGCTCGGTGTTCTTCGTAAGTTTGGAAGATGACTTAATGAGGATTTTTGGTTCGGAAAAAGTGGCCAACTTCATGGATAAATTTGGTTACAAGGAAGGAGATGTGATTGAGCACTCTTGGATGACCAAAACCATCGAACGAAACCAAAAGCGTGTGGAACAAAACAACTTTGGTATTCGTAAACGTCTATTGGAATACGATGATGTGATGAATCAGCAAAGAACAGGCATCTACCGCATTCGCCGTAACGCATTATTTGGTGACAAGTTATCCATTGATTTGAGAAACATGCTCGGTAATTGGTGTGAGGAAATCGTGGGTCATTTTAAGGAGCTTGGTAGCTATCAAGAATTTGAAATGGATGTGATCAGAACGGTGGCCATGGCACCTCCATTTGATGAGGAAGCATTCCTAAACCAAGACGAAGCTAATTTGGCCGATCAATTATTTGAAAGTTTAAGCCAGCAATACAACGAAAAAACGAAGGCCATGTCGGAACAAGCGTATCCGGTATTCAGTCAAATTCGGGCTGCACAAGGTGAAAAAATTGAGAATGTCGTTGTTCCTCTAACCGACGGAACACAACAATATCAAATAACGGTCCCAATGCAAAAGGCCCTCGATTCTCAATGCATGTCCATGATACGAGACCTTGAAAAGTCTTTCACTTTACAAAGTATTGATGAGGAATGGAAAGAGCATCTAAGAGAGTTGGATGACTTAAAACAGAGTACGTCTAACGCTCAATACGAGCAGAAAGATCCATTGCTGATTTACAAGATTGAGAGTTTTGAACTCTATGGCCAAATGCTGCAACGCTTGAACCAGAAAATTATTGGTACACTATACAAAACAAGGATCTATGCCGAAGGCGAGGTAAGTGAAGCAAAAGCCCCCGCAAGACAAAGAGCTCCCAAAACCATAGAAAGCAAAGATGAAATCCAATCTAGCATGGATGCCAATCAGCAAGCAATTGAGAGCAGTGCGCCAAAAGCCCCACGAGCCCCTATTCGTAGCGAAATCAAGGTAGGGCGTAATGAGCCATGTCCATGTGGAAGCGGCAAGAAGTTCAAGCAGTGCCATGGACGGGCATAAAGCGAAGATTGACCACAAAGCTGACTTTTACATGGAAGATGGCTTTTGTGTATTCACGGAAAAATTCCTCCTTAAAAAAGAATCATGCTGTGGAAGTGGATGTCGGCATTGCCCTTATGATCCACCTCACGTCAAAAATACGATGAAGGTGAGAGAGGAAGTTCTTCAAAACTTGTAAACAATCGAGAAGAAGCACACAGCACTAAACTAAATTTGTATTCGTGAATTATCGTATTCAATCCGCTTTAATATCCGTTTTCAGCAAAGAAGGTCTTGAACCATTACTTGCAGAATTGCATAATCATGGAGTTGCTTTTTACTCAACTGGTGGTACTCAAAAGTTTATCGAAGACGCTGGTTTCCCATGTACTTCCATTGAATCAGTAACCGGCTACCCTAGTATTTTAGATGGCCGGGTAAAAACACTTCATCCAAAAGTGTTTGGAGGAATATTAGCAAAGAAAGAGGACAACAGTCATCAAGAGCAAATGAAAGAGTACGATCTTCCTTCGTTTGACATGGTGGTGGTGGACCTCTACCCATTCGCTGAAACAGTCGCAGCAGGCGGAACCGAGTCAGAAATTATAGAAAAAATTGATATTGGAGGAATTTCACTGATTCGTGCAGCTGCCAAAAATTTCAACTACTCAACCATCGTATCGCATAGAAGCCAGTACCCAAAGGTGCTTGAAATGATTCAAAAACAAGGAGTCGAACTAAACCTAGAAAGTAGAAAAAGTCTGGCTGCCGAAGCGTTTCACGTAACCCAAGAGTATGACAATCAAATCAATCGTTGGTTTACAGGTCAAAAAACATATACCCTTCGTTACGGTGAAAACCCACATCAGAAGGGATATTTCATTGGTGATCTAGAAAATCTTTTTGATAAAATACAGGGCAAAGAACTAAGTTATAACAACTTATTGGATGTTGACGCGGCTTGCGGATTACTACAAGAGTTTGATAAATCCAACGGTACCACCTTTGTAATTGTAAAACATAATAACGCCTGCGGTCTTGCGGTAAGGCCAACAACCCTGGAGGCTTGGAAATCCGCCTTAGAATGTGACCCTGTAAGCGCTTTTGGAGGAATTTTGGCCTGCAACGATACTATTGATGAAGCAACCGCTAAGGAAATCAATGGCTTATTTTTTGAAGTTCTAATAGCTCCAGAATATTCAGCAGAAGCACTTGAGATATTGAAGGTAAAAACCAATAGAATTCTATTGAAATCTAAAGATCTTTCACAAGTCAACCGCGTTATTAAAAGATCTGCATTGAATGGTGAATTGATTCAAGATCGTGACCATTC
>VMCP01000086.1 GCA_008081305.1 Bacteroidota bacterium
TGAGGCTCCCGGCTTTACCCCCAACATTTCCGCCCCGCCTATCATCCCCTCTTCTAGCCGATGGACCTTGGGCGGATGGCGTTCCGCCCTGGCTACCCTTCCTATCGCGTTTAAGCATAGTGAATTATTTAAAAGCTTTGCCTCGGGTATCATTAAAACCCCACTTGATACGGGAAGTAATGTCACCGACATTCGATTGGGATTCGAAAAATCAAGAATATTCGGAAATACACAACTGGGTACAGAGGTATACTTCGAAGCAATGGGAGCAGATCTCGATGTTAGAAGTAGCTCCCTTGATTTAAGCTACAGTAAAACCGATGGTTTACAGGTTAAACTTGCCTTGAACACGGATTTTGATGCTAAATATAAAAATGGGAATAAGACCATTTTACATGCTAAAGGGAGCATTGAAGAACTGTCGTTTTCAAATATTCCTGGAAAATACTTAGCGGTCAAAGACATCAGCTTTGATGAGTTGCAAGTTCTAAAATATAGAATGGGACTTGGAAATGGCCAACGTGGCGGAAGAGCACTAAACGCTCGCGAAGAAGGCCAAAACAACTCATCCGGTGACCAACAAGGTGGTGGTAATACCAATGATGACAACCCTTCAAATAATAACGAAGAGGGGAATGGAAATAACACAACGGGTGGTAACAATAATGGTTCCAACGCGGGAAGCGATAATTCAAATGCCTCCGATGCATCCAATGACAACCGTTCTCAACAGGAGATAGAACAAGATAATCGCCGCAGTAGACGTAGACTTCAAGAGAATAACGATCCCATGCAACGATTCGAAAACTTGCCTCCTATAGAGTTTGTGAAGCGTGAAGTTGAGGAAGGGACCCGTTACGAATTTCATTTTGGAGGATCATTTGAACTACCCACCCAAGATTTCTTATGCATGGGCGGTAGAGGAAACTGGGGATTCATCTCTAAAAATAACGGTGATATCATGCCGTATGTACCTGAGCTAAATGAATTTGGTATCGGAGGTGAGTTAGGTCCTGTTAAATTCAGTGGAGTATGTCAACTTTATTACGACGACAATACCTACGGAGATGGTTTTAGAGGCCAGATTGACGCGAGCTTTGACTTGGGAGAAGATAACGGTTTATTTATCGGTCTGCTTTACCAATCAGGGGAAGTTTCAGGACTTGATTATTGGTATTTCAAAGGGAAAACCATTTTACCTGCAGGTATTCCCATCCCCCCCGCGTTAAGTTGGAAAGGAGCTGGGTTAGAGATTGGTCAGAATATCACGCTTGAAAACGATCAAGTGATTCCACGTAGAGGAAATCTAAGATTCGGAGGGGAAATCATAATGGTCAATATGAACGAATCTCCTGAAGTATTTAAAATAGCTGGAGGCATCTCCGCAGAAGTAACCGAACACTTTGCAATCAACAGTATTACGATTAATGCTGAGGTTGGCTTGATGGGGTCTAAGCTTCCATCAGAGAATCCAAGCACAAGTGAAACCATTTTAAATGGTACGGGTGAAATAGTCATGGACTTCCGCCGAGGCGAGTTCAGCGCCAACTTTATGGCCTATTTATCCATACCAAACCCTGACGGGGGTGTCATGCTAAAAGGCAGCATGGGTGGTAATAAATTTGGTGAATTAGACTTACTCATTCGATCAGATGATTGGCACATCTTTGTGGGTAGACCGTCAAATCAATGTGGAGTAACCGCCAATATGCTGGGTATGGAAATGAGTTTCAATACCTATTTCATGGTTGGTCTAGGCTTAGAACCATATAGCTTACCATCTCAGCTTTTAAGTCATTTCCCTGATGTTCAACCAAGCAGAGTTGCCATTGAAAATGGTTTTGCACATGGTGCTAGTTGGAGTCTTTCAACCGGTAGAAAAGAATGGGCATGTTTCTATGGTGAACTTGATTTCATTGTAGGATATGATATCGCTTTTGGTCAAGCTGGAGCTTGCCCAGGCTACCCCAATCCAGGATACAATGGTTGGTATGCAACTGGGCAAATGTATGGAGCAGGTAAAGTTGAAGTTGGGATACTGGTTGATTGCTGGCTTTACGAAGGTCCGATTAGCTTAATGGATATGGAAGCGGCTGCTTACATTAGAGGTGGTTTACCCAAACCAACATACCTCGAAGGTGCCATTTCAAGTCGATATAGCGTATTAGATGGATACATAAAGGGCTCATTTAATTTTGATTTTAGTGTTGGAGATGTGTGTGTCCCCGAGGTACCAGAAGTCGAATCTCCTGCAGTTGATTTAGTGCTAATTGAAGATATCTCTCCAGATAATGGCTCATCCAGAATTTCAATTGGAGAACAACCAGTGGCATTATTCAATTTCAATCATAATAGTCGATTTGATATTGAAATCCCGAATCCAGATGTCAACGACCCAAAACCCATCATTAGAACATTTAGAACCAAGCATGATGCGAAATTATACAAGGTTGTAAATAGGAGAAAACAGCTCGTTAGCGCCACACTAGATCGCACCAATATGAGTGAAGGATTCCATGAGATAAGAATTATAC
>VMCP01000225.1 GCA_008081305.1 Bacteroidota bacterium
GGAATGGCAAATTTATTGAATAAAACGCAATCAATCGGATTAATATTTAAAAATTAATCAAGTAATTAATTAATTTTTTATACGAACGACAATGAATCAATTCGAAGATCATTATGTAAATCGATCAAACTGGATACGTGCTGCAGTATTGGGAGCAAATGATGGAATCCTTAGCGTGAGTAGTATTGCTGTCGGAGTTGCTTCCGCAACAGGAAAGGTTGAACCTATAGCCATTGCTTCCCTTGCAGGACTTGTTGCCGGCGCTCTAAGTATGGCTGCTGGTGAATACGTTAGCGTAAGTAGCCAAGCAGATATAGAAGCAGCAGATCTTGAAAGAGAGGCAAAAGAGTTGCAAGAAATGCCAGAATTAGAAGAAAGGGAGTTGGCTAAGATTTATGTGCGTCGAGGTTTAAAACCACAAACAGCCGCTGAAGTAGCACGTCAATTACATGAACACGACGCACTCGCTGCTCATGCTAGAGATGAACTTGGCATTAACGAATTCACGGCCGCTAGACCATTACAAGCAGCTGGCGCAAGCGCCTTAAGCTTCATCATTGGTGGATTACTTCCTTTACTATTGGTATTCTTGTTTGAACCTTCTGACCTGTATTGGGCCGAATATATTTTTAGTATTTCATTCTTGGCTTTGTTGGGTGGGATTAGCGCAAAAATTGGCGGTAGTTCAATATTCAAGGCTATTTCACGAGTGGTAATTTGGGGTACCATTAGCATGGGTCTAAGCGCCTTAATTGGTACTTGGGTTCAAGTTTAGCACTACCTTTGCGACTATGCCAACAAGAATTAATAAATACTTGAGCGAAATTGGTCACTGCTCAAGACGAGGTGCGGATAAATTACTTGAACAAGGCCGCATTACTATCAACGGTAAAGTACCGGAGTTAGGTGAAAAAGTTCAAGAAGGAGATGTCGTAGCTGTGGACGGAAATGTGGTAGGAAATCGCACAGAAAAACATGTTTATATAGCACTTAATAAACCTCGCGGTATCGTCTGTACCACAGACCGAAGAGTAGAAAAAGACAACATCGTTGATTTTGTTGGTCATCCTCAGCGCATATTTCCGATAGGACGATTAGATAAGCCATCCGAAGGCTTAATTTTAATGACTAGCGACGGTGATATTGTAAATAAAATATTGCGTGCTCGAAACAATCATGAAAAAGAATATGTGGTTAGTGTGGATAAACCTATTCGTCAGGAATTCATAACTGAAATGAGAAATGGTGTGCCCATATTGGACACAGTAACTCGCAAATGCTATGTTGAACAAATGGGTGCTCGTAGCTTTCGAATTATTTTGACGCAAGGTTTGAATAGACAAATTAGACGTATGTGCGAACATCTTGGATATCGGGTCACGAAATTAAAAAGGGTACGCATCATGAACATAAACTTAGACCTTCCACTTGGTGATTGGCGTGATTTAAAAACGCATGAACTGAAAGAGTTAAGGCGATTGTGTGAAACTAGCAGTAAAACGAATCAATAAGACCTATAATATGAATGCAGATCGGATTTTTATTTTAGCCAGTTCCATAGCCTTTATAAGCTGGTCTTTACTTTTTATTTATCCCTACAGTACTAGAATTCGACAAATCTTGTACGGAGGCGTCGTGACTTGTTTTTCTCTATTATATACGGGACTCTTTGTTAGTTATTTTGATCCCGAATCCTTTCAATCATTTTCCACGCTTTCAGGGCTTATTTCCTTATTCTCCAACAAGGAAGCCGTCTTATTGGGCTGGATTCATTACTTAGCCTTTGATTTGCTCGCTGGTTTATATATCAGTAAGGATGCTGAAAAAAACAAATTAGGCCCCTGGATAATTCGCCCTATGTTCTTTTTTACCTTCATGACTGGGCCTCTAGGTTTTTTACTATACACCATAATTCGAACTGTAAAAGTTCGTAAATACAACTTTTAATGTCCTTAAGCGCATACGTTCAATTTATACCCTTAAAATCCAAAGAACCTATGTCAATAATTGACATAGCAATAGAATGCATTAAGAATTCCGGATTAGAATATGAGGTAGGTCCTTTTGGAACTAGTGTAGAGGGAGAAAATTCCGCAGTTCAAAAATTAATTAAAGAACTCCTATCTCAAAGGATTTGTGAAGAGTTTTTAGTTAACGTTCAATATCATGTAGGAGACAGTCGGTTATCAAATGCCGAAAAGGTATCTAAGTTTAGGTAGAGAGAATTTCTCTTGCCAAAATGCGTAGTATATTTGCATCCGCTTTAAGCGAAACACTCTAAAACACCATTTTATGTCTAAAATTCTGTACACCAAAACAGATGAAGCCCCAGCGCTAGCTACACATAGTTTTTTACCAATAATCAAGGCATTTACATCTAAGGCTGGTATAGAAGTTGAAACTAGAGACATTTCATTGGCAGGACGCATTCTAGCTAATTTTCCTGATTTTTTAGAAGAACATCAGCGTATAGCGGACGCGCTTAGTGAACTGGGAGAATTAGCCAAAACTCCTGAGGCCAATATAA
>VMCP01000161.1 GCA_008081305.1 Bacteroidota bacterium
AATTTCTTTGCTGCGGATATACAATCGCAAACAGTACATCTTTAACGTTCGCTTCCTCTCTTGCAAATTAGGCCGTAATTTTGAACAATGGCGCCTGAGGAATTGCGATCAAGAATATTATCCTTACCGGAGAAACCGGGAGTTTATAAATATTTTGATGATTCGGGTGTGATAATATATGTAGGGAAAGCTAAAAACCTAAAAAAAAGGGTTTCGAGTTACTTCAATAAATCTCACGACGATTTCAAAACAAGGGTATTGGTCCGTAAAATTAATACCTTGGAGTATACAGTTGTTGATACAGAAATGGATGCTTTGTTGCTTGAAAATAGTTTAATCAAGGAATTTCAACCTAAGTACAATATCAATCTAAAAGACGACAAAAGTTACCCCTATATAAAAATCACGCGTGAGCGATTTCCTAAGGTGTTTCCTATGCGAAATCCAGTGAAAGATGGCTCCGAATATTTTGGTCCATATGCGAGTATTCGTATCATGAATACAGTGTTGGATTTATGTAAGAAGTTGTATCCTACGCGAAACTGTAATCTAAAAATGACGCCGAAAGGGGTTGCGGAAGGCAAGTATCAGATTTGTTTGGAATATCACATTGGGAACTGCAAAGGCCCTTGTGTTGGAAGCCAAAGCGAGGAGGAATACTTGGACAGTATCGGACAGATACGTCGTATTTTGAAAGGGCATCTAGGTGAGGTTAAGAGAGAATTAAAAGAGATCATGCATCGAGCTGCCGAGGAATTGAAATTTGAAGAAGCTCAACGGTACAAGGAGAAGTTAGACTTACTATCAAATTATCAAAGCAAAAGTACCATTGTGAGTCCGACCGTAGGAGACGTTGAAGTATACAGTATTAGTAGTACAGAAAAGCAAGCATTCGTAAACTTCCTTCGTATTTCTCAGGGGATCATAGTGATTTCCAGAAATGTTGAAGTGAAGAAAAAAATGGGGGAGAATGAATCGGAGATACTGGAACACGTGATAGGTCAAATGCGTCAACAATACGGCGATGATTGTCCGCAAATGATCACTTCTGTAACAGTAGATTGGCCCGATCCTAATATCACAATTCTAGAACCAAAAGCTGGCGATAAAAGACGATTATTGGATTTGAGTATAAAAAATGCCATGTTATACAGGCAAGAAAAACTCCGTCAATATGAAAAGCTTAATCCACAGGTTAGGGTAGATCGATTATTGGAAAAAATGAGAGAAGACCTACGGTTGAACGAGTTGCCCCGACACATTGAGTGTTTCGATAATAGTAATTTTCAAGGAACTTATCCGGTGAGTGCCTGTGTCGTGTTCAAAGACGGTAAACCAGCAAAGCAGGAATATCGCCACTTTAATATTAAGACGGTCCAAGGTCCAGATGACTTTGCCACCATGAAAGAAGCCATTACAAGGAGGTATACTCGTTTGATGGAACAGAAAGAACCACTTCCACAACTGTTAGTTGTTGATGGTGGAAAGGGGCAACTAAGTGCAGCCGTAGAAGCCTTAAAGGAGATCAATGTGTATTCAAAATTAGCAGTGATTGGAATAGCCAAGAGATTAGAAGAGTTATATTATCCCAATGATCCCAACCCATTGTATATTGACAAAAGAAGTGAAACCCTTAAGGTAATTCAGCATATGCGTGATGAAGCACACCGATTCGGGATTACTCATCATAGAAAGCGCAGAGATAAAGGGACGTTAAAATCTTCTTTGACGGATATCCCAGGAATAGGGCCGGCAAAAGCAAAATTGCTTTTGAAAGAATTTAAAAGTGTGAGTAGAATAAAAAGTGCTTCCATGGAAATATTGGAGCCTATTGTTGGTAAACAATCTGCTGAGAGTATTGTTGCATTCTACCACGTTCAGTTATGAGTGGAGAATTAGACATATTAGAAAAGTTACTTTTTCAAATTGAGCAATCAGAGGTAGGGTGTCTACTTTTCTCAAATTCATTTGATGATCCTTATGGAGAATACAATGTTGTAATGGGTTCGGGTGAGAAACGCGGATTTGTAAAACCGTCTGAGCTAACTGGTTTTGAAGGGCTTGCATTGGGGCATATTGCCTATTCCTATAAAAATAGGGTGTACCAACATTTAGAAGGTGAACAAGACCATTTAGATAGAGGTTACAGGTGGCCTCATTTTTACTTTTTTGAACCTGAAGAATACTACATACACACTCGCAAGGGTGAAATAAACTCAAATTTTAAGCTACCGAATAATAGGGTAGTTGCTCAAGAAAAGCAGGATGAGAAAATTGAATGGTGTTGTACCGATAGCAAGCAGGATTACTTAAGAAAGGTAGAAGAAATTAGGGACTGTATTGTGAATGGAGTATTCTATGAAATGAACTTTTGTGTCGAGTTTCAGACGTGCCTAGACCTGAATCCCTACATATTATTCATGGAGTTGATCAAGTCGTCCCCAGCCCCGTTTTGTTCCTTCTATAAGTCGGGTAATCGATTTATGATCGGTGGTAGCCCTGAAAGGTTTCTTGCTAAACGAGGTT
>VMCP01000051.1 GCA_008081305.1 Bacteroidota bacterium
GGCCGAAATACTCTCAGTAACTGGACTCAAACGAACATCACCGATCGCCGTTACTTCTCCAAGTTTCACAACGATGTCGGTCAAATTCAAGTCAGCATAATTGGCTAAGCTAATGCTTAAGTTGTAAGCTCCAGCTGCTGCTTTCAGTTCAAATTTTCCATCCACATCAGATTCGATGCTTGATTTCAATAGTTGAATTTCCGCACCATAAACGGACTTACCCGTTTTATCATCAATGATTCTACCTCTTACTATACCGAAACCATCTTTAGTATCCACTTCTATAATTTGAGCGAAAGCCGTGGTTGCCGTTAGTGATAGAAAGCAATAAAGAATAATTCTTTTCATCTCTTGTTTGTAAGTTTTTGATCGCAATTTTTATACTGATCAAGGCCCGGTTTAACCCGGACCTCGATTACAGGAATTATGAATTTATTATTACTTGTATGCTTCTTCTTTAGCAGCCCAAGACCATCCAGCAAAAGGAGCAACATCTGCACCGGCATTGGTTGCAGCCGCCACGCTTGAAGCGTGAGCATCCGTTCCACCTTTAAAGATTTTAGTCAAATCGGTTGAATCGGTAGTGATTTCTAAATCAGCGAATGTTAAAGAACCGTCTCCGAAAGTCACATCAGAACCAGAAGACAATGACATATCACCACGGCCATCAGCCATTCCACCATCAAAATTGAAGAAGTATATTTTTGTGAAAGCACCTTGAGCATTCTTACGGAAATCTCCCAACTCAGAAGCTGCATGTCCTTTTACCCAACCGTTAGTTACAGTATGACCAGCGTTCATTGAACCTTCTGGACCATCAATTTCTAGAGCGTGATCCGTCTCATCTCCACAGATGATGATGAAGTTATCTAATGTACCAGCCCAAGCTTGGTCGGTATCCACTGCATCGTCACCAGCGTTCCAAACAATCGCATTCTTCACGTTTACTGTTCCACCGAACCACTCGATTCCATCGTCTTGGTTCGCTACAACTTCTACGTTTTCAACAGTCGTACCAGAACCAACACCACCGAATGTGATACCGTTGATTTCGTTACCTTCACCGATGTTAGCACCACCGTGACGAACAGAAACATATTTGATTACACCACTGTTATCTTCAGCGTTCGTTCCACCGTATAGACCATTAGCGTCTGTTGGAGGAATACCTTCGATAGATAGTTCAGTAACATCACCTTCCAAAGAGCAAGAAGCGTCGCCTAATACGATTAGACCACCCCATAGACCGTTAAAGTCAGCAGGAAGATTAGGAGACGCAATTTCTCCAGACTTAATCTCGTCCGCAATTGAAGTGAAGATAATAGGTTCAGTAGCAGTACCTTCTGCCATTAACTTACCGCCGCGGGCTACGATTAATGCAGTTGCATTCGCACCAGTACCGGCTTGACCTTTGATAATTGTTCCAGGCTCGATGGTTAAGGTAACACCTGTTACCACAGAGATACGACCTGCAAGGATGTAGGTTTTGTCTTTTGACCAAGTGGTGTTTCCAGTGATGTTCTCAGATACAATCACTTCATTTGAAATTGTTTGAGAACCACCGTTGCCTTCGTAGGTGTCTTTACCGCAGGCAGTGAACATCAAGCTTGACCCGATTAAGCTTAATGCTACGAAAAGAGAATTGATTTTTTTCATTACGAATTAGTGTTTTTTGTTGGTGCAAATCACACGTTCCAATGTTACCAATCCGTTAATACCGAGTTATCCTTTTTTGATTTTAAAAGTTTTAAAACCTCTCAATTCATACTAAATCAGTAGAGAATATAAACTCTCTTTAATCACGAACGCAACCTGTTAAGGTTGCGTTCGTGATTAAATTCTATGCGTAATGTAACTTACACTCAAGGATGAGGATTATTCATCCTGTCCTGCACCCTCGTGATATTCTTGAATCAACTTAAACACTCCGTTTACTAGATCTTTGGTTTCAATCAATATATTAAAATACAGGGTAGTGTTCTTCGGGCTTTCCTCCTCTTGCCTTGTTCGGGATATTTGCGCATTTACTTTATCCGAAATAAGATCAAGTATCGCATCTTTCTTATTTAAGCAAACCATTAAATCTGAGAAATTCTTGTTTTTAAATGCTTGTTCCGCATCGTGAATTAATCCGGTTAGTTTACCTTGGATTTCTCTCAAGTCAAGTAATTGACTCGTACTAAGGGGCTTGTGATTATTATCAAAATGTTTGTGCCCTTTTCTGGATATATATTCTAAGGACTGAACAATATCAGTAAGATTGGCGAGAATCATGATATAGAAGTTACTACCTCGGACACTTGTCTCGTTCAAGTTCTTGATAAAGTAGAACAAATGATTCCTCAACTCTTCAACCTCCTCTTCAAATTTTTCAACAAGCTTTTTGGTCTTTTTCAAACCCACAATATCCTGCGCCTCAAGGCCCATAATCACTTGTGAATAAATGGAGCCTGTTCTACCTAATGAAACAGAAATATTTTCAGCACTCTCATCAATGATTCCCTGTACCGTGCGGCT
>VMCP01000179.1 GCA_008081305.1 Bacteroidota bacterium
CATTCGATCTCAGTGATGAACCTATCGGAAAACCACAAGATTTATTGGAATTAATTAAAATAAACAAAGGGGATGACCGTGTAATCATCCCTCAATTAGGTGGGAATCTATTCACTGATCCTTAGCGTTTCATTAACGCTTCCAGTTGTTTCTTCTTATCCTCCGATAAGGTTTTTATTTGATTAGATTTTGTGTGGGATGCTTCTGAGGACTTTTTTGTTATTACCTCAATTCCGGACTCCTTTTCTTCGACTAAAACTTCCGATTGATTTTCCTTTTTGGAATTAGATGGGGTCAAAGATTTTTCTTGGATACTGTTTGAATCATTCTGAACTGTATTAGTTGGAACGGGCAATGTGGAGGAGTCTGTGGTTGATACCTCGGGCATCTCGGGTTCCTCTCCATCCAAAATATTGTCTTGAGATGTCCAAATAGTATCAGATTTCATTACCTCATTATTTAAGGCCATTGTATCATTTGATGCTGAACCATTATCGTGCATTACTTCTTCTTCCAGTTCTTCTTCCAGAGATGTTGCTTCAGTTATGTCATCCTCCTCCGGTTCATCGTAATTCATAGAACCTCCCAAGAAGCCATAAGGACAACCGTCATTACTAATGACACCGTAGTCTTTGTAACAACTATCGCGTTTATCTGGCACCATATCATTATCGCGATCCTTCCATGTGCCGATATTAATATTCATGCCGAGCATCGCAGTAACAGAATTACTGGAACCGTATGAAGCGACTCCCAGTACATCTTGGACGCTCGCATGTATTTGTATTGGACCTAAATTCAAACTAAAACCAGCTCCTAAACGGTGGGCAGCGTTATTGAAGTCATAGTATGAATAACTGAATCTTAGATCAATAAATTCACCAATTTCTTGATGGGCAGTACCTCCAACAAAACCACGATCTCCTTGAATCCCAAAGCCATAACCACCAATTAATTGGAGGTAGGTGCGTGGGGTGATAAAATACTCAGCACCTAAAATATAACGGGGGTGAAGGGTAGTGGTGTACTGGTTGATTTTCCCGGATTGTAAATCAAATTTACTCTGAATGGTGTCTTGCAGTTGTTGAATTACCCCATCATTTAGATTGCTGATTTGATTGGTGTCGAGGCCGTTCCAAACCCATGTGGTGGGATTCATTTTAATTTCCTGAGCTCCTGTATTCCAAGTGATGGATCCGATGTTTTGAACGGAACCGGAAAAACGTAAACGTTCATTCATTCTGTAAACTGCTCCAAACCCAATATTTAAGCCTTGGTTGGTCCCGAAGCCTATATTTCCCATACCGTCTTGAATGGCCTGATTTAGATCATAGGCCGAATCCGTTATCGCTCTTTCTAAGTCTCCACCCAATAAAGAAGCTTTACCATCGATTTGGCCTTCAATGCCCAGTTGATAAATACTAGCGACACCTGTATCGGTTTGAATATTAAAACGACCATCGTAAATGCCCACATCGGCGATTCCGTTAATGATTCCAACATTAACACCTGCTGACCATTCATTGTTGATTTGGCGACCATATGAGAGGGTGTTTTGAACATAACTTCTCAATCGGCTGCCAGAAAAATCTATTTTAGCATCGTTTTCAATGAATGCTCCATTTCCGAAGAAAGCGAGTCCCAATAAATCTTTGGGTAATCGAACAGATGCCTCGTTAATTACCGATGAATTGACCGAGAAATAACTTTTGGCACTTCGAAATCCGAAATGGAATAAATTGATTGCTGTTAGGCTCTCAATCCCTATGTGTTTCTCTTTTTCGTTGATGAGTCGAGCTACGGTTTGGGTATTGGTTTCGGTTGAATTAAACCAAGAATTCAAGTTTCCACCTACGAGAGAAACATTCTCGTTTAGCCCAAAACCAAGGCTGACTTTATACTGTGGTAGGAAACCCGGATTCCATAGGTGTGATTGACTTAGATGACGATTATTATAATCGAAAAATGGTTGCGCCTTAATAAGTGAAGTAGATAAGAAGGTGAAAGCGATGATTAAACGTTGCATAATGTTGATCTTCATGATTTTTCTCTACTTTAATTATAAACTTCCTTCGTAAATAGCTCTGAATGCCAGTGTAATATCTAATGTGCAGCTAGTAAAAATACTTACCGGAACATTGCCGTTATCGTAACTACTGAAATTAGTTCGAATCAGTATGTTCTCACATTTTAAAGCATTCAATTTATCCAACATCTCTGCGGTCATTAAGAATGTGGTCATGTTTTCTGTAGAGCTCGTGATTTGACCTTGGTTATCAACAAACGCAGACTCCAGTAATGTTACATCCACCAACGAATCGATTGTGTTATACTGAGCATCTGTAAAGATTAAGTCTAGCGAACCACCTAATGGGAATCCATTAAGGGTCTTGATTTTAAGCTCTAATAAATCAAAATCTTGTAATCCCTGCAGGGTCGCTCCGTTTGGTATCGTATCAATGTATGAGAAGTTTTTAGCAGTAAATGTCATGGGGATATCCGCCGCAAAACCTAAAT
>VMCP01000056.1 GCA_008081305.1 Bacteroidota bacterium
CAGAATTGTATTTAAGGTTTTCTTGTTGAACCTTAACTTGAGCCTTTCGAATAGCGAAATCTCGGTTAGCCTCCAATTGAGTAATTTGCTTGTTTATGGCATCAACCTTGGAAGAATAACTGAGGATTGAATTCTCTTTTGCCTTTATCTGATTGGAAGTTTGCCCTAACAAGCCTGGATCAAGGTATTCGCTTTTAATCTCGGTCAAGACCACAATGGTATCACCTTCTTCTACAATATCACCGTCCTTTACATACCACTTTTGAATCTTCCCTGAGATCATGGTTTGAATGGACTGTGGACGTTCATTGGGTCTTAAAGTTGTAACGACCCCATTGCTTTGTATGTTTTGGGTCCAAGGCAGGAATAAAAAGATCAGTCCTACGATACCAACGATGATGATCAAACGACGGAAACGTTGACCAACCCATGGGCTATCATTGTAATATTGATTATTGATCATCGTCTAGTTGGATTACATTTAGTTTTTCAAGTGAAATTCCGCAATCGTATAGATTCTCCACCGTAAGTATGAGTTTCTCTATAGAGTCAAGCAAGATGATAATGAGTATTTCTGATGCGAGAAATTGACCAAGGCTGATTCGTTGTTCTACCAAAAGGTAACTACCTATCAGTAGTAAAAAAGCTGTAAATACAACCTTTGTTACTACTCCTAACCAAGCTTGTTGATAGAGAATTTTGAAGTGATTATTTCGCGCCTCTGCATATTGATTTATATTCTCATCGAATGAATCGGATTCAATATCTGATTTGTCAGAAGTGAATATTTTTTTGAGGTTTTGCGCTGTACGGAATTTGTAGTTTGATTCCCATCTAGCAGTTTCAAAACCCCGTTTCCATGTTAATCTCAAGACCGTATACACTACGAATAATAACGCTATACCAAAGGCGATAAATAATGGGTGATAAATCGCAAGCAACAAAACACCAAATAAGGCTTGTAGTAACTTCCCCGTGAAATCTGTGAGTAACTTTGATAGTGACTTTTGCAACGTGACCACATCGTAGAAATAACTTGTTTGCATTTCAAGTTCCTCGGTCATTTTTTTGCCCTTTTCTTTCAAAACTCTTATTCTGTCCTTGAATATTTTACCAAAATAGAGAAATAGTTTCCTCTGTATGGAGTCAATGATGCTAATTTGGGCTAATCTGGTAAGTCCAGCAAGTAGCACAGTACCTGTGATAAGCAGAGATAAAAAAAGCCAACTGCCGTTTAATTGTCCTGCCATGACGTATCCGACTATAGTTTGGATACCAAGAGGAATGGCTAGGCTGATTGCCCCGGATAGTACTGCGTATACGTATAGATAGCGTATGTTACGTTTTTCTAGAAGTACAATATCCCAGATTAACTTTAAAGGAGTTTTGTCTGGAATCCGATTTTTTCTGTATGGCATGAGAGCGTGAGTAATTCTTGTTGCTACTACAAAAATAACCCTCTAAATTTACTTTCCTCTACCTTGTACAACCGTTAGGATAGTATTGAAAAGAATTTTGACATCCAATGCGAGCGTCATATTCTCAATATAGAAGATATCGTATTTCATTCTGGAAATCATTTCATCTACATTTTCTGCGTAACCATATTTTATTTGTCCCCAGCTGGTAATACCGGGTTTAACACGTTGCAATCGCTTGTATATAGGTGCTTTAGCTTGAATTTGTTCTATGAAAAATGAACGCTCAGGACGGGGTCCAACAAGGCTCATTTGGCCGATGAGGACGTTGAAAAACTGAGGTAGTTCATCGAGTCTAGTCTTTCTTAAGAATATGCCTATTCTGGTGCGGCGATCATCATTTTCGCTACTCAGCCTTGGGCCGTGTTGTTCTGCATCGATAAACATACTGCGAAATTTGATTATTTTAAATGGAATCCCTTTATGGCCGATCCGTTCTTGCCTGTAAAAAATGGGTCCTTTAGAGTCGGTTTTAATCAGTAAACTGATGACTAAGAACAATGGCAAACAAAAAACAATGGCAATACTTGATAAGATAATATCAGCCCCTCTTTTGATGAACTTTTGCCAGTAAGGCATTACTTCGAAGTCAACTTCGGCTAATTGAGCTCCTAGGATGTTATTCATCTTCACCATTCCAAGAACCATATTATACTCTGATGGAAGCATCTTTAAATGGATGTCTTCG
This sequence comes from Bacteroidota bacterium, assembly GCA_008081305.1. Lineage (GTDB taxonomy): Bacteria > Bacteroidota > Bacteroidia > NS11-12g > UBA955 > VMCP01. Next base: position 2,167 of record VMCP01000056.1, read on the forward strand.
TTCTGTATAATATCAATGATTTTGGCGATAGAGCCCGATTCATCTTCCTCGTTAGCAATTATAATATCTTGGATCCCATTCTCTTTGATTATTGAATTAAGCTGGCTCCAATGACCTAAAACAGACATGGGAAGATCAACATCCTGACGTTTTACTGTAATCTCAACAAATCCTTTCAAATCAAAACCCTCAAAAACCTTAGCATTTTCTAATTCCTCTACGAGAGATACGGCGGTGGGGCCGGATCCAATAACGAGAGGTGGAGAGCCCCAGGGCCTTGTGCGAAACGGAGGAAGGGGGGAGGGCGCGGGGAGCAATCGAAATAAAAGAGGGGTAAAGAAAT